>JANMEI010000665.1:0-5994 GCA_031376865.1 Acidimicrobiia bacterium
GGCGGCGATATGAACTCGTGAGCAGTAGACGCTGTAGCCGCCTCGATCAAGCGGCCGTTCAATGATTCCCAAAATGACGGCGATCTTGCGTTCGGCCGCAACGGCGCAAACTCGATCGAGGTGCCCCGCTTCGATCTGCACAGCCTGCTCTAAGTAATGTGCGTGCAGATCTTTTTGAATCGACGAGTTGAAGCGAGCCCCTTCGGTCCATTCGATCCAGAACGGATAGCCGGGCAGAATCGCTTCACCGAACACCACGAGTCCACAGCCCTGGTCGGCGGCTTGAGCAATGAAACCAACGATCTTTTCGGTGGTGGCGTCTCGATCGAGCATGACCGATGAGATCTGGGCCAGGCCAACGGTGAGTTGATCAGAAGAAGGAGTGGTCATGGTGGTTACTGGAATCACTTTGCAAAGAGTTGGGTAGGGTCAGCGAATGCTTTGAACTCCAGCGCATTGCCGCTGGGATCGAGAAAGAACATGGTGGCTTGCTCGCCGACCAAGCCAGCAAAGCGGATGCACGGTTCGATGACAAAGCTGATGCCCTGAGTTTTCAAACGATCTGCGAACGTATCGAATTGATCCCACTCCAGAACCACGCCGAAATGCGGAACGGGTACATCGTGGGCATCGACCGAGTTGTGGTGAAGCGTTGGACGCTGCGGCGACAGGTGGCACACAATCTGGTGACCGAAGAGATCGAAGTCAACCCATTCCGCGCTTGACCGGCCTTCAGGGCAACCAAGAACCGTGCCGTAGAACGTTCGGGCCGCATCGAGGTTAGTGACAGGAAACGCAAGATGGAAAGGCTGCACCCGTTCAGTCTCGCTTATCCCCTTGAGCAAGTACAGCAATCATTTTGGTCAGTCCATGTAAGAATTACTTACATGGACATTGACGCTCGCCGATTGAGGATCCTTCACGCCGTGGTGCAAACCGGTGGGGTTGGCGAGGCAGGACGGATGCTGGCCATGACCCCTCAGGGCATCACGCAACAGATCGCCACGCTGGAGCGCGAAGTTGGAACACAGCTGTTTGATCGATCGCGACGTCGGCTCGAGCCCACCCTGTTGGCTCGCGAATTGGCGCAACACGGCGAACGGATTGAAGCCGAGTTGCTGGCGGCTCGAAGGTGCATCGCAACCAGTACCGGGTATGCGTCGGGCCATGTTCGTATTGCCACATTTCAAAGCGCTATCCGTTGGTTGGTGGTGTCAGCACTGCCGCGGATACGAGCAAGCGCCCCCGGCGTTGTGCCCGAGATCATCGAGATGACCGGTGTTGAACTTCAGCGGGCGCTTCGGTCTGGTGCGGTGGATCTTGCCATCGACGAAGTTGATCGACCCGAACGGGTCAAGGTGTCGCTGCACTCTGATGCAGCCGGGATTGTCACCACGTTGATTCGACCCGATCCATACCGAGTGGTGGCGCCAGAGGGTAAAGGCGCCAAGGCGATTCGCACCATCGCCGACGCGTTGAAGCAGCCGTGGATCGTGGCTCCAGCGGGATCAACGTGTCGAGTGGCGTTTGATCGCCTTGCGGCAAAGCACAAGACCCAGCCGAGAATCGTTCACACGTGCCTCGAGTTCCCTGCAGTGTTAGCCCTCGTGGAGGCGGGCGAAGGCATCGCGCTCATCCCGACACTTGGTCTATTGGATCATGCTGCGGTTGATGTGTGCGACATCCGTGGTCTCGGCAGTCGAGATCTCATTGCGTTGCAACGCAAGTCTCGCCGCGGCACCGAACCGGCCGTCGACGCGGTAGTTCAAGTACTCACCGATGTATCGGCTGGGTAGTCGGCGTACGACGCCTTGAACACTCCTTGGTGGAGCAAGACCTCGGCAACCGCCCGGTCATCGTCGAACAGTGTCGTACGCGTCCAGTAGGACTCAGTTCGCTTGCTCTGGCCGAGCGCCACAAGTTCGCGTTCTATCCGGTACGCCTGACCGACCAAAACTGGACCGTCGATCATGCGAACCTCGAGGTCGATAAACAACCCAACAGACGGCTGCCGCGCAACGAACCCGGCATCCCTTGAAAAGGCATTCGTAAGCACACTAAGCATTTCAAATGGCATGACCGAAGATCCCCAAGGAGTCGATGCACCGTCTGCGTGATACTCAATACTCTCGGTGATGGTTGCTAGTTTCTGGCGGAGTGTGAACGGGTAAAAGTCCCCGAGGTGATCGTCGAACCAAACTTGCACTGATTCGCTACCCGTGCCTCGCTGCCCAACCTTCATCTGGTCGATGATGTATAGGCGACCCGGTGATGCCGTCTGCGCTGCAGCGAGCCTCGACGACAGCGCCGTCTCGCCGTGGTCGGGGCCGATCGAAATGGTCCCGGTCAAAACCGGCGTGCCGTCTGCCTTCTTCGCATCGATACGACCGGCCATGACGCCTGGACCCTCAAGTGAGAGCTGGGCCTGGACTTGCTCGCCCTCAATGACCATGTTCTGAAAATGAGCACTGAGGCAGCCATTGGTGAACCAGCTGTCGCCCCAGACCGTGGCTGCGAGCGGTTCAAACTGTGAGAAGTGCGTGGGCCCCTCAATCGGAGCACCTTGCAGGCCGAGCGTTGCTGCGGACTGCGCGTCATGGACGCTTTTGTGTCCGCCGTATGACTGTTCGGCGAGCATCTGTGCAGGTTCACGCAACGGGCCGGTCAAGGTGATTGGGGTTGCACTCAAAGGGCTTCGATTTGTCACAACAGAAACCTATCCTCGGGTGCGTTCGAAGCGGACGTGCGTGACTGCGTTCGATGCAGTGTGATCAACGCAGGTGAAGTGGCGCAGCGGATTGGTGTGATCGAAGACTGGTTCGCCTGTTCCTATCATCATGGGAACAATGACCAAATGGAGTTCGTCGATCAGCCCGGCATTCAGGTACTGACGCACAGTTGCAGCACCGCCCATTAGGCGCACGTCTTTTCCGTCAGCTGCAGCGAAGGCTTGTTCCAAGGTGTGCTCGATACCACCGGTGGCGAAATAAAAGGTGGTGCCGCCTTCCATTGGGATGGGATCACGTGGGTGGTTAGTGAGCACAAACGATGGTGCGTGATATGGCGGGTTTGGTCCCCACCAACCTGTCCAATCATCGTCGGTCCATGCGCCGCGTGATGGTGTGAACATGTTGCGGCCGATGATGGTGGCGCCGATGTCGTCGAAGGCGTGTTCAACGAAGTCGTTGTCGATGCCTTCGTCACCGCCGTCGAGTCCCAGCACTTCCCTTTTGAAACTGCGAGTGGCGAAGATCCAATCGGTGAACCCTTCGGTGTGATCTCCGAATGGTTGATCCATGCGCTGGTTGAGTCCCGCTGCAAGACCATCAACGGAGATCATGAAACATCGAACAACCAGCTTCTGATCAGGCATGAGTGGATCCTAAGGTGATCATGCCGACCCCGCCAACAAAGCGCTGAGCCATATTGCGAGACTGAGCCAAACAACAAGTGACAGTATCCAGGCCACTCGTGTTTTGAAGAACCAGAAAATGATTGAGCCGAGTCCACAGAGTGCGGCAACAACGCACGACGCAACGAGGATGGTCATCCACCGATCGACTTCGACACAATCAGGATCGCACGAGTCATAGGCCAGGGGGGCCAGCATGGTGGCGAACACCACCATGAAGCCCAGAACAAGTTGCAGCACAAACGAAAGGAAAAAGGCGATGGTTTGACCGGTTCCTGGTTTGCCCGGTGTTGGTGGACCTTGGAAGTAGATCGGACCCGGTGAGCACATGGGGGCCTGGGTGTATCCGTAAGTTGGAGGTGGCTGATCGGGGGCGACGAACGGTTCCATTCATTCACAATGACGAGTGCGGCGCCCTGGGGGCAAGGGGGCGATTCCCCCACTCCACGGTGGGGGTTGTTGCGCTGGGTGGCTACCCGTTGAACTCGCCCGGCGCAACGTAGTCGTCGTCTTCATCTTGGGGGTATGGGGTTCCGTCGGGTTGCAGCATTGGCCGATACACGCCGAAATCAAGGTAGTCGTAGAGCAACTGGTGGGCTGCGTTGAGACCTTTGGCAGTGACTTCCCACACCAGCACTTGCCCATCTCGTTGTGCCATTTCTCGGGCTTCGTGGTTATGTTCAGGAAAGAACGAGTGGCCGTGCTCGTTTTGCCAAAGTTCGTAACGTTGCACCTCCCTATTGTGGTCGGTTTGGCCGCTGAGTGGGTCCCAAAACCCAGCGAGCAGTCCACGGGCTGGGCGGGCTACGTTGACACCATGACTGTTGCCATCCCACTCTCGGTCCAGCTGTACTCACTGCGCGACGAATGCGCACAAGATTTTGAAGCCGTCCTACGTCGTTTGGGACAGATTGGCTTCGTTGGCGTTGAGCTGGCGGGCCTGCACGGATTGTCTGCTGCCACTACTGCTTCGATACTTGCTGATGCCGGTTTGGTGGTATCGAGCGGGCACTTTGGAGCATCACCCGATGTGCTGCTTGGCTCACTCGACGAAGCCCAAGAAGTGGGATGCGATACGGTCATCCTCGCGTACCTTCCGCCCGAGAACTTCGTAAGTCTGCAGGCAATCGATGCAAGCGCGGAACTCATCAACACTGCACACGCGCAAGCATCGGCTCGTGGCATGACCTTCGGTTACCACAATCACTGGTGGGAATTCGAAACCGTCCTCGAGGGCCGCACTGCATGGTCGCATTTGTGGGATCGACTCAATCCTGGGGTGATTGCTGAACTCGATGTGTATTGGGCCACGGTTGGAGGTGCTGATCCGAAACGCATCATTGCTGAACTTGGCGATCGGCTTCAGTTGTTGCATGTCAAAGACGGGCCCGCTGATGATCCGAAATCAGCCATGGTGTCGGTTGGGTCAGGCACGCTCGACATCGCGGCGATTCTGGGCGCGGCACCGACTGCCAAGTGGCATGTGGTGGAGCTCGATCGGTGCGATACCGACATGTTCACCGCGATAGAAGACAGCTACCGTTTTCTGACAAGTACCGGACTGTCACGAGGTCGCAAGTGAACTCGAAAGGTTCAGCTGCGCCCAGCCGGATCGGCATCATCGGCTGCGGCAACATCGCACCGGTCTATCTCAAAACGTTGAGCGAGATCCCGTGGATCGAAGTGGCCAGTTTTGCCGACGGGCTTGCCGGGCGGGCTGAGTCCTTCGCCTCCAAGTATGGGGGCACCGCCGTTTCAGTCGAAGATATGTTGGCAGATGATTCACTTCACGCCGTCGTGAACCTCACCCCTGCCACGGCTCATGCTGAAGTCACCCGGATTGCACTATCGGCCGGCCGACCGGTGTTCAGCGAGAAGCCCCTCGGCGTCGACTTCGGAGAGGCAAAGCAGTTGGTTGACTTGGCCCGAGCGAAGGGTGTGCGATTGGGCTGTGCCCCCGACACCGTTCTCGGTGTCGGACTGCAAACAGCGCGCGCGGCCATTGACAAGGGAATGATCGGCGAACCGATTGGTGGAGCGGGTTTCATGCTGGGGTTCGGTCCAGAGTGGTGGCACCCCAACCCCGAGATCTTTTACACCACGGGGGCTGGGCCATTGTTTGATATGGGTCCCTACTACCTCACTGCGCTTGCTTCGTTACTCGGCCCGGCAAAATCAATCATCGGGTCAGCGCGGGCCGCGTCAGCCGAACGCATCATCCATACAACGGGCCGAGTAGGCGATCGATTCACCGCCGTTGCTCCAACCCATGTGTCGAGCATCATCGAGTTCGGTTCGGGCGCCGTTGTGAACCTCACCACGAGCTTTGACGTGAAGGCCACCAAGTTGAGGAACATCGAAATCTTTGGATCCGAAGCCACACTGCGCGTCCCCGATCCGAACACGTTCGGAGGGCCGGTGGAGATCAAAGGAATACTGAGCGATGAGTGGCGCGAAGTTCCGTTGCCGAAACCGAACACACCTCAGCAACGCGGCATTGGCCTGGCCGATATGTTGTCGGCCACTCAGGCAAATCGTCCGCACCGTGCGTCAGCTGAGTTGGCCTTGCATGTCGTAGAACT
>JANMEI010000671.1:0-2816 GCA_031376865.1 Acidimicrobiia bacterium
CTTCGAGATCTCGACTGACAGTCGCTTGAGTCGCAATCACACCGTCGGCTGCTAACAGGTCAACCAGTTGGCCTTGGCTACTTACCGCGTTCTGCTCCAACAGCCGTGCAATGCGGTGTTGCCGTTGTGGTTTTGCTAACCGGCCGGCATCGTCACCCCGAGTGGGATCTGCGACCTCAGGCATCGCAACCATTTCGGGCTTTTGGCCCATACGAGATCGAGAGGGAGAGGGAACTTTTCGTTCGGCCATGACCGCTTCGGTTCGACCGCTCGACCGCTTTACGCGCACAGCCATGTAAAGAGCCCTTTCATTGTGTGCATACGGTTATGGGCTTGCCGCCAAATGCGGCTTTGGGGACCGTCCAACACGTCTGAGGTTGCTTCGTCGCCCCGATGCGCTGGCAGGCAGTGCAAGAAAATCGCTTCAGGTTTGGCATGTGACAGCAGGTTTGCGTCGACGCGATAGGGGGTCATGATCGGCTTTCGAAGCTCAGCTTCGGTCTCTTGGCCCATCGAGTACCACGCGTCGGTATTCACCACATCGACTCCGGTGACAGCGGCGTGCGCATCATTGGTGACGGAGAATGAACCCCCAAACTGCTCAAGAGCTGAGAATCGATCAAAGTCTGCAGACGAAGGTCCGTATCCGTCTGGACACCCCACCGTCATATGCGCGCCGAGCATCATTGAGCCGATCGTGAGCGAGCGGGCAACGTTGGTAAAGTCTCCGAGCCACGCCAACTTCAGCCCTTCTACGGGACCACAGTGTTGGCGGATAGTGAGCAGGTCAGCCAAAGCTTGAACAGGGTGCGCTTCATCAGACAACAGGTTGATGATGGGGACCGTTGCCACCGAAACCATGTTGGTCAGCTTCGAGTGCTCAAACACTCGAGCCGCGATGATCGAGTAGTAGCCCTGGAGCGTGCGGCACACATCGACTGCTGATTCGCGTCGATCCAAACCTGTTTCCGCATCGGTGATGTAGGCGGGATGACCACCCAATTGGACAACTGCCATCTCTGAGGAGTTTCTGGTTCTCAAACTTGGCTTTTCAAAAATGAGCGCCACTCCTTGCCCTGCAAGGACAGGGGTTGCCGGTTGTTCCGAAGCATCCAGAACGGCGGCCAACTCCGCTGGAGTCAAATCATCGACCTCAAGGAAATGTCGGAGCTTCATGATCCTGTTCCTGCACCAGATTGTGCGCCAGATTGTGCGCCTAGGTGTGCGATTGCCGAAGCCAACAGAGCGACACCTTCGTCGATGTGAGCTGTAGTGATGTTCAACGGCGGCGCAAGGCGGATCGCCGTTGAGGTGACGGCGTTGGTGACCAGCCCGTTTGCCAGAGCGACGGCATGAACCTCTTTGGCGTTTCCGGCAAGGAGTTCGACAGCGAGCAACATGCCATCACCGCGAACAGCAGCAACGCCAGGCAACGCTGCAAGTTTGCCCCGGAGGTATGCCCCCTGCCTTGCCGCCTGCTCAGGGATGTTGTCTCGTTGCATGATGTCGAGCACCTTCAACGCTGCGCTCGTTGCGAGCGGCTGGCCGGAATAGGTGGAGCCGTGATCGCCTGGTTTGAATGCAGCAGCCACTTCGCGCGTGGCCCAGCACGCGCCGATCGGCATCCCATTTCCGAGCCCTTTAGCGATCGTAACGACATCGGGCCTTTCATCTGCGCGCAGATGATGTTGCCAACCCCACCACGTTCCAGTTCGGCCAAGACCGGTTTGAATTTCGTCAACCATCAAGAGCAGCCCGCGCTCTGTGCACAGAGCACGTAGATCACGGAGGTACCCCGGCGGAGCGGGAATCACTCCCCCCTCACCTTGCACCGGTTCGATCATGACGGCAGCAACGGTTGGGTCAATCATCCGTTCGACGTCGGCCACATCACCCCAGACTGCATGTCGAAATCCTTCAGGAAGGGGTTGAAACGCTTCGTGCTTGGCCGGCTGACCCGTCATATGCAACGTGGCCAAGGTACGGCCGTGAAACGACCCAAACGCGCTGATCACTCCAAACTTGCCGTGACCTCCCCACTTACGGGCCAGTTTGGCGGCACACTCGTTGGCTTCTGCGCCAGAGTTGGTAAAGAAGATTTGCCCTCCCCCACCCATCAGCGCATCGAGTTGCATGGCCACACGGGGCCCGATGTCGGTGGCAAAGAGGTTGGACACATGCACCAGCGTTCGAGCCTGTTCGCTTATCGCATCGGCGATTTCGTCGTTGGCATGACCAAGACCGGTGACAGCGAGGCCGCACAAGAAGTCAAGGTACCGCTTGCCGGTGTTATCCCAGAGTTCTGTGCCTTTGCCTCGCACGAAGGTGATCGTGGTGGCGCCAAACACTGGCATGAACGGGCAGTGGGTCGTTACGCCAACAGACGCAACGGACTGCGCATGGGGAGAGAGCGTTGATGCGTTCACTGGGTGACCTCGGTTCCGATTCCTCTATTGGTAAACACTTCGAGCAGCAACGCATGAGGGGCGCGCCCGTCAAGAATGTGAGCTTTGTTGACACCTGCTTTGACTGCGTGAACGCACGATTCGATCTTGGGGATCATTCCGCCTTCGAGGGAACCATCTGCGAGCATACGGTCGAGCTCAGAAACACCGATCGTGGAAATGAGAGTGCTGGGGTCGTTGACATCGTGCCGGAGACCTTCAATGTTAGTGAGGTATACCAACTTTTCGGCCTGCAGCGCGCCGGCGATTGCACCAGCGGCGGTATCGGCGTTGATGTTGTACGCCTGCCCGTCACGGTCGCTGCCAATCGAGGCAATTACTGGAATCAGATCTTCGGCCAACAACCGATCA
>JANMEI010000682.1:0-1807 GCA_031376865.1 Acidimicrobiia bacterium
GTGACTGACATAAGGTTCCCCAGATTTCCGAACCTGACCATGGTGTGCCGACGCAGCCAGTTCGTAGGCGGCCACGATTCGCGTGACGGAGGCTTTGGGGTGACGCTGCCGATAAATCGCTATCAGCGGTGCGAGGTAAAGCTCGGGGTCAGGCAACTGACCAGACGAGCCAGGTTCTACCGCAGTACTGGTGGCGTTCACGCTCTGACGCTACCGCTTCGCAGTCGGTTAGGAGCGCGGAAGCCGGAAACCATGGTGAAGCTCAGTAAACCAGCGGAGCGGCCACCGGTACATTCAACTTTGCCCGGCCCTGCAGCCCCGCCAGCTCCACGAGCACCACGACGCCAGCAACCAGCGCACCGCAGCGCTCGACCAGTTGACAGGCTGCCTTTGCGGTTCCTCCGGTTGCCAGAACATCGTCGATCACGACGACGCGACTGCCAGGATCGATGGAATCGACATGGACTTCGAGGACGTCATTGCCGTACTCCAGCCCGTAGGCTTGACGGTGAACGGTCCATGGGAGTTTTCCCGGCTTGCGCACCGGGACAAAACCGATACGAAGCCGATCGGCAACTGGAACACCAAACAAGAACCCTCGGCTTTCGATGCCCACAATGCAATCGGGCGAAAACGCTTCGGCGGCCTCGGTCATCAAATCGAGCGCCACCTGTAACGAAGCTGCGTTCTTGAGCAACGGCGTGACATCTCGAAACAAGATGCCGGGCGACGGAAAGTCTTCGACCTCACGAATGTTTGCGCGCAGATAATCGGCGCGTTCTTCAGGTGAGGCTGATCCGTCGCCTGCCACCCGCGGTTACCTGGTTCGCTTACGTGGGCGAGGGACTGCTCCACCGGTGAGTGCCTGGGTGGCGTCGACGTCGGCAACTTGGGCGGCGGCCATGACACCTTCGGCGTTCGCTTTCAGTGCCCGTCCTTTGCCAGCGAGCTTGTCGGCAATTGCTTTCCACTCGGGCTCGCGTTCTTTGAGCAAAGCAAGAAGCGGCGAAGCAATAAAGATCGACGAGTAGGCACCGGTCAACAATCCAATGAACAAGGCAAAACCGAAGTCAGCCAGTGAGCGCGCTCCCATAATTCCCGCTCCTACGACGAGCAGCGACAGGATCGGCAAGATGGCAACCAACGACGTGTTGATCGATCGCATCAACACCTGATTCATTGACAGGTTGACAATGTTTGAATACGTGGTCCGACCACCAGCAGTCATCGATTGCGCGTTCTCGTCTACTTTGTCGAATACCACCACGGTGTCATACAGCGAGTAACCGAGGATGGTCAGAAATGCGATCACGGTCGCGGGGCTGACGGGCAGCCCCGACACGGCGTAAACACCAACGGTGATCAAGATGTCGTGCACCACGGCGGCGATTGCTGCAAGTGCCATCTTGAATTCGAAACGAAGCGAGATGTACGTGACGATGGCCAAAAAGAACACCCCAAGTGCGTTGAACGCTTTACGAGTGACGTCTTTCCCCCATGAAGCACCTACCTTTTCGATGCTCACCTCATTGACCTTGCTATTGGCTGCCTTCGCTAACGCAATGCTGACTTTTTCTTGCTGATCAGCGGTGGTGTCGGGCCCCTGGACTCGAACGTAACGAATTCCACCAGCTTCAAGCGTTTGAATTTTTGCATCGCTCAGTCCAAACGAACGGATCGCGTCTCGTGCCTTTGGCACGCTCAGCGTCTTGGCCGGGACCTGCCACTTGGTTCCACCGGTGAAATCGATGCCGAGGTTGAGACCACGGAGCCCGAGGACCGCAAGGCCCAAAATAATCACCGCTGC
>JANMEI010000683.1:0-2803 GCA_031376865.1 Acidimicrobiia bacterium
ATGACTGACAATTCGATGACTGACAATTCGATGACTGACAATTCGATGACTGACAATCCCATTGCTGACGAACTAGCTGTCGACGAACTAGCTGTCGACGAAGTTGCGGTCGAGGAAGTTGCGGTCGAAGCTGTTCCTACCCAGGCTGAAGTACCTGCTCCCGCCGCCGACGAAGCTCCTGTTCCGGTCGAAGCTCCTCCTGTCCGGGTGCAAAGCCCGTACGACCGTCCGGGTCAGTGGTTCGTGATTCACAGCTACGCAGGGTACGAAAACAAGGTCAAGTCCAACATCGAGAGCCGTATTGCCTCGATGAACATGGAAGAACGAATCTTCGAAGTCATCATCCCCATGGAAGATGTCATCGAGTTCAAAAACGGAAAAAAACAGGTCGTGTCCAAGAAGGTATTCCCCGGATACCTCCTGTGTCGTATCGATCTCAACGACGACAGCTGGTACGTCGTTCGTAATACCCCTGGCGTCACCGGCTTCGTGGGGTCAGCTTCCAAGCCGACCCCGTTGACCCGTCGTGAAGTCGAAAAGATCCTCCAGGTGACCGAAGATGGCACCGAGGCAGCAACCAAAAAGTCCAAGCCGAAGCTCGAGTACGAGGTTGGCGAGTCGGTTCGGGTCAAAGAAGGCCCGTTCGCCGATTTCACCGGCACCATCGACGAGATCAACGAAACCAGCCTCAAACTCAAGGTGCTGGTCAACATTTTTGGTCGCGAAACCCCAGTCGAACTGGACTTTGTCCAGGTCGCAAAGCTCTAAGTACTACGTGTACTGATCACCTAGAGGAACCCCTGTCATGGCAAAGAAACAAGTAACTGCGATCGTCAAGATCCAGATCCCCGCGGGCAAAGCCACGCCGGCACCGCCAGTCGGTACCGCGCTCGGCCCCCACGGCCTCAACATCATGGAGTTCGTGAAGGCGTATAACGCTGCCACCGAAGCTCAGGCTGGCACCATCGTGCCGGTCGAAATCACCGTCTTCAACGACCGAACTTTCACGTTCGTGCTCAAGACCCCACCAGCACCGGTGCTCATCCGGAAGGCTGCCGGAGTTGCAAAAGGCGCCAGCAAGGTTGGCAAGGAGATCGTTGGCGAACTCACGATGGCTCAGGTCACCGAGATCGCTCAGATCAAGATGCCAGACCTCAACGCCAACGACATCGAAGCTGCCCAACAGCAAATCATGGGCACCGCCCGCTCCATGGGCATCAAGGTCGTCGATTAATTATCCAACCCACGTGTGTCGGACTACCTCGCCGACCACGTTCACCAGAAAGACGAGGGAGCCATCATGGCGCTATCAAAAAAGCGTGCAGACGCAGCAAAAAAGTATGACCGAGAACACCACTACTCAGCAGCTGAAGCAGTTGCTGTAGTCAAAAGCATCGCTACTGCGAAGTTCGACGAATCTGTCGAGATTGCAGTCAAGCTGGGTGTCGATCCTCGTAAGGCAGATCAGATCGTGCGTGGCACCGTTTCGCTGCCAGCCGGTACCGGCAAAACCATTCGTGTTGCGGTGTTCGCCAATGGCGAGCAAGCTCAGGCTGCTCGTGACGCTGGTGCAGACATCGTGGGTTCCGATGATCTGTTGGAAAAAGTCACCGGTGGCTTCATGGACTTCGATCTCGTGATCGCCACCCCTGACCTCATGGGTCAGGTCGGTCGTCTTGGTCGTGTGCTCGGCCCTCGCGGTCTGATGCCAAACCCAAAGACCGGCACCGTCACCACCGATGTGGGCAAGGCCGTCACCGAGTT
Source organism: Acidimicrobiia bacterium (assembly GCA_031376865.1). GTDB lineage: Bacteria > Actinomycetota > Acidimicrobiia > Acidimicrobiales > JANYDT01 > JANNBN01. The sequence goes on from JANMEI010000683.1 coordinate 1,765, forward strand.
CAAGGGTGGCCGTGTTGAGTACCGCACCGACAAGTTCGGCAACGTTCACGTGCCAATCGGCAAGGTCAGCTTCACTCCAGAAAACCTTGCGCTCAACCTGCGCACCGTCATGGACGAACTCAACCGAGCGAAGCCAGCATCGGCCAAGGGTAAGTACGTCCGGGGCATGACCGTTTCGTCCACCATGGGTGGCGGCGTCCGCATCGACACCAGCCGCATCAAGGACGAAGAAGCCGTCTGATCTGGCGTTTGTCAATCGCCCCGTTGCGGGCACACGAAACCCCCGCCGTGAGCGGGGGTTTTTTCTTTACCCGGAAAAATTGTCATTTTTCTGCACGCTTCGACCCAGCAGTCCCGCCAACCCAAATCCAACCACCAGCGCAGCGATTCCGAAGGCCAGATTGGTGAAACCACCGACTGGATCGGGGTAGCTCGTTCCATCGGAGCAACCAAATAGTGTGGTGCCATCAAAGCTTGCGGCTGCGAAGAGAAACGAGACCAGCGCAATGAGTGCGCTGCCCAGGACGACGCCCGTGGCAGCAATAGCAACGATCGCTTTGTTGAGTCCGCTCCGTGTATCAGGCGAAGTGTGGCCAGACGTGTAGCGAACCGAAGGTTGTGATGTAGGTGTTGAAAACATGGGTCCATGGTGCGGGTTGGACAGTGCCGAGCACTACCGGCCGAAACCCCCAAACCACGCTGGGTGAAATGTACTGTTGCTCGATGCGTCGGATAGCAGTACCTGCTGAACGGCGTGCCATTCCAGCATCGGACACCTCCACCGCAGGAACCTGGACTGTCGAAACAATCAATGGCATTGGCGCTCCGCCGGGTTTGTCGCTGAGTTTGCCGACCGTACGCTGCTTCGATGGCTGCAATACGTTTAAGGTGACCAAACCGAAGCGTCCAGTGAAGGCTTCGGCTCGACGACCCACTTTCAGTTTTGACGGTTCGGCGAAACGGCGTAAGACCGGATTGTAGGACGCTGGTTGTTCGGTTGGTCAACGTTGGAGGTGTTATCGATATGCGGGCGCCAGGT
>JANMEI010000687.1:0-2514 GCA_031376865.1 Acidimicrobiia bacterium
CGGCTCGCAACGCGTCGATCTGTGTCGCTCCACGATCTGGAAAAAGAAGCATGGGTGACCTGGCCACCGCATTCGATTTGCCATGACTGGCTCGTTCACACCTATCGGTCTTACGGCATCGAACCAACAATTGCGCACACCGCAGCCGAGCACGCAACGCAGCTTGCGTTGGTGGCGGCCGGGTTCGGGCCCGCCATCATTCCCCGGTTGGGTCGCGGTCCGGTCCCGGCAGGAGTCAACATGGTGAAAGTTGAGCCAACGCTTCGGCGCCACGTGTTCGTCGTTTCACGAACACACTCATCTCGTGCTTCAAACGTCGCTGCTGTGCGTAAAACACTGGCTCTCATCAAGGTGAAGTAATCACGACTACCGGGCGTTAAGTGATTTCATCGGGCCGCCGATGACACCACCGTGCTCTCCCCCCTAGATGCTCTGCACCGCCATGCCTTTGACGTCTTCGCCGCGTTTTCTGGAAACACACGCGACATGCAGGTGATTATCGACGGCAGCGGAACGATCTTGCAGGTGTCAGACTCCGCTGAAGCACTGCTTGGCTACTCCGTGCGAGACAAAATTGGTGAGAGCATTCTCGACTTTGTTCATCCCGACGATCTTTCGGCAGTAGCGATACTGCTCGAACAGGTAACAAATCTTGCTGATCACGAACTTACGATAGATCTCCGAATCTTGACTGCTGACAGTCAGTTCCAGTGGTTTGAGGTGTTGCCAAAGCTCATGTTGGCCACTCATGGGGTGATCATTTTGACCGCTCGAAACATCACAGAACGCCGGCTCACCGACGAAGCACTGGTGCTTGAAAAGGAGCAGTTTCGAGCGATGGCGGAATCGGCACCGATAGTTATCTTCAGATTTCGAACCGACGGCACGTGTTCATTCGTCAACGAGCGCTGGACCACGTTGAGCGGACAGCCGATCAGTGAGGCTCTTGGCTCAGGATGGGTTGACACCATTCGGAGACGAGAGTTTCCGCGGCTCGTTGAGCTTGTCAACACCCAAGAACACGGCACTCACGAAATGCACATTTATCGACCGTCGGGTGAACGCCGGAGCACCATCGTCAGATGGGCGAGGATCTACAACGATGGGCAGGACGGTGGCACGATCGCCACCATCGAAGACGTCACGGAACGAAAAGCGCTTGAGGCGCGTCTCGTTCATCAAACTCGTCACGATGCGCTCACCGGCCTCGCCAATCGAGTGCTCCTTCGGGAGCGCCTGGTGGCGTTGCTCAATGCATCAGCCCACGCACCATCGTCGGGAAGACTGGCGGTGTTGTTCTGTGACCTCGACCGCTTCAAGCTCATTAACGACAGCTTGGGTCACGACGCTGGCGATCAGCTGTTGGTGGAGGTAGCGCAACGGTTGCGGCGCGAGTTTTCCGACGTTGAAGTGGTCGCCAGATTTGGAGGAGACGAATTTGTTCTTCTCGCACGAGTGGAAGATGAGTATGCCGCAGACAACTTGGCTGCGCGCTTAGAAATTGTGCTGCAAGCACCAGTCCAATTCGACAGCGGTCACCCGTATGTTGGAACGGCCAGTATCGGAGTCGCTCTGTCCACTGCGAACTCAACAGCAGAGTCACTACTCAGCGATGCCGACACTGCGATGTATCAGGCCAAAAAGAATGGTCGCGGTCGAATAGCTGCCTTCGATGACGAGATCCGCCAGCAGGTGGTTGACCGCCTCGCTACTGAGAATGACCTCCGCCTCGGAATCGCCAGCGGGTGTTTGTTTCTTGAGTATCAACCAATCGTTGATGCGAAGACTGGCAGGGTGCACTCGCTTGAAGCACTGGTGCGGTGGAATCATCCGACCCGCGGGCGGTTAGGGCCTGACGCCTTCATCGAAATCGCCGAAGAGTCGGGTCTGATCAATCCACTTGGTGACTGGGTATTGGCGCAGGCTGTCCGTGAAGTGGGCGCCCTTGAGGATGTGCTGCTCAATGTGAACCTTTCAGTTCGACAGATTCAATCTCCGGGCATCGCAGAAAAGATCATCTCGTTGTTGCATGAGCACTCCTTCGATCCGAAGCGACTGGTGGTCGAGATCACGGAATCCGTACTCGCCACCAACATCGAGCGAACAGCTGGAGTGTTGGCCACGCTTCGGCGTACAGGAATTCAGATAGCGGTTGACGACTTTGGCACCGGGTACTCGTCGCTGCAGTACCTGGCAAAACTGCCGGTGGACACGCTCAAGATTGACCGGTCCTTTGTACAACAGCTCGACGAGACCAACGGCAACTCGGGGGCCATCATCGCGGCAATCATCGAGCTCGCCCATGCGTTGCAGATGACCACCACCGCTGAGGGGGTTGAGACGGTTGCTCAGCAAGACGTGCTGGTGGCGAGCGGATGCGATTTTCTGCAGGGATACCTGCTGGGACGGCCGGTCGATATCGGACAGTTGCGTTCTTGCAGTATTGCCAGATGAGATCGAATAACCTTCAAGCATGGCTTTGCGTACTGCGAACATTGACCGGCTTGATGGAGG
>JANMEI010000691.1:0-4304 GCA_031376865.1 Acidimicrobiia bacterium
GATCCCTCGATATGATTCGCCGCTGAGCCATGAGCGAGCGACCAGGAACGAACTGAAACGCTTGTCTACCGATGAACGCGAGTGCCAGCCTTCGTCGTCTCAACCGTCCAACCGGCCGCCTGCAACTGAGCCCGCAAGGCATCCGCAGCAGCAAAGTCCTTGGCTGCGCGGGCGGCATCGAGCTCATCCGCCAACAGCTGCGCCTCATCATCGACCGGATCGCTGGCAACTGCGAACAACCCCAACGCACCGATGATCTCTAATGCGGTTTCACCCAACCGCCGCGCTTCACCTTCATCGTCAGCATCGAAAGCGCCGTTGGCTTTACGAATAAGGTCGAACACGATCGCCATCGACGAAGGCGTATCTAAGTCGTTCGACATCGCTTCATCGAACGCATGAATCGACGGCACGTCGAGCAGATCTGTTGACGCACGACCAACCGCGGCTGTAGGCGCACTTCCCATCCGGCGAGCAAACGCGTCGATGCGGGCCAGTGTCGTCTCGGCCTCTTGCAGCGTTGGTGGCGTGACTTCGATCGGGCTGCGGTAGTGGCTTCGCAGCACCAACAATCGATATGCGCGCGGATCAGTTTTTTCGAGCAGGTCAACGAGGTTGGTGAAGTTGCCCAACGACTTGCCCATCTTCTCGCCGGCCACTTCAACGAAACCATTGTGGATCCAATGACGAGCAAACGGCCGACCCCATGCCACCGCCTGAGCGCGTTCGTTTTCGTGATGCGGAAACGACAGATCAAGACCACCGGAGTGCAGATCGAAACCTTCACCCAAAATATCGAGACTCATCACGACGCATTCGGTATGCCATCCGGGACGACCCGGACCCCACGGAGAATCCCACTGCGGCGTGTCTGCTGCATCGGGTGTCTTTTTCCATAGTGCGAAGTCAACCGAGTTGCGCTTTTCATTCACCGCATCGACCCGACCTGATGCACCCGTCTGTAAAGACTCAATCGTTTGTCGAGCCAGCAATCCATAGTCGGCCACTGATGTCGCGGCGAAGTAGACACCATCGCTAGTTTCATAAGCAGCGTTACGATCGATCAATTCGGCAATCAACGACACCATCTGATCGATGTACGCCGTCGCATGAGGCTGATCGGTTGGGCGCAACAGACCCATACGATCCATCACCCGCCACCACTCGGCCTCGTACTGCTCGCACACCGCTTCGGTTGAGCGACCCTCGTCTCGAGCGCGCTGAATGATCTTGTCGTCAACGTCGGTGACGTTTTGTGCGTGTCGGACGTTGAGGCCAGTCCATTCCAGATATCGACGCAACACGTCATAAGTCAACGCGTAACGGCCGTGACCAAGGTGGGGAAGCCCGTAAACGGTGGGTCCACAGTTGTACATAGAGAATTCGCCCGCAATGCGGGGGGTGATCTCCATCAACCGCCCGTGGGCGGTATCGAACAACTTGAGTGTCGGCATGGTTCCCAGGATAGAGGCACGAACAGGCACCCACTCCTCGATTAGAGAAGTGCGATGCGATTCAGCAGGGTCGTCCTGTCCCTGAGACCATTCACTCCGTAAGATCGGACAGATGTACATCAGTAAGGGCGATGCCACCGTCATTGGAGCCTGCTGTTTCTATGTGCTCGGGTATTTCCTTCCCTGGCTGGACGTCGAGACCGGGAAGTACACCGGCGTCTACAACGGGTTCGATTTCGGACCCCTCTTTGGTTGGGGTCCACTGATGATTGTGTTGGCGCTGTTAGTTATCTGCGTCCTGCGCGTTGCCGGCGTTGACGCCATCCGTCGGATCCGATTTCTTCCCGTGGCCCTGGGCCTGACCCCCATCCTGTTTGCTATCGCCAGCTATTACTTTCTGCTGTCGGACATCAACCGGTTCATGAACAACGACACGTTCTTGGACTACAGCAATCCTGTCGTGGCAAGTCGACAGATCGGCATCGCAGTTGTGCTGATCGCGTCTGCGGTGATGTTCGTCGGCGCCCTACTGATCCTGGCGCAGCGGGACCCAGACCGACTTGTTGCGCCGGAAACCGCAATGGTCTGACCTATCGGGCCAGTAACCTTGACGGCTATGCCCAAGCAGATGCCAGACAAACCAACCCTCGACGGTCTTGAAGCCTCGTGGGACGCTGTGTGGGAAGAGAAAGGCACCTACCGGTTCGATGCAACCGCCACCCGCGACAACGTTTACTCCATCGACACGCCGCCGCCAACGGTGTCTGGCTCGCTGCATGTCGGCCACATGTTCAGCTACACCCACACCGACACGATCGCCCGCTTCCAGCGCATGACGGGCAAGGCCGTGTTCTATCCAATGGGCTGGGACGACAACGGCCTCCCCACCGAGCGCCGCGTGCAGAACTACTACAGCGTTGCCGGCGATGCTTCGATGCCATACGATCCGGCTTGGAAGCCGAAGTTCCGTGGCGACGTTCCCAAAGACGCGCAGCGCGAAATGATCAGCCGTCGTAACTTCATCGAGCTCTGCCAAGAACTCACCGTTGAGGACGAGAAGGCGTTCGAACACCTGTGGCGCACCTTGGGCCTGTCCGTTGACTGGTCGCAAACCTATGCAACCATCGACGATCGCAGCCAGCGCGTGTCGCAAAAAGCATTCCTCCATATGGTTGCTGCGGGCAAGGCCTACCAATTGGAAGCACCCACCCTCTGGGACATTGACTTTCAAACTGCGGTCGCCCAAGCCGAGTTGGAAGATCGAGAACTTCCCGGCGCCTATCACCGCATCGCATTTCACCGCACCGACGGTCAAGGCGATGTGTTCATAGAAACCACCCGCCCCGAACTGCTCCCCGCCTGCGTCGCGCTGGTTGCGCATCCTGATGACGAGCGATACAAGCCGCTGTTTGGCACCACCGTTCGCACTCCCCTGTTCAATGTCGAAGTGCCAGTCAAGGCGCATCCGCTCGCCCAGCCCGACAAGGGTTCTGGCATTGCCATGATCTGTACGTTCGGTGACACCACCGACGTCATCTGGTGGCGCGAACTGCAACTTCCCACCCGTGCCATCATCGGTCGCAATGGTCGCATCGTTGCCGACGCGCCAGAAGGCGTCGCTCCCCAACCCTACGCGCGCTTAGTTGGCAAGACATCGAAGCAAGCGCAGACCGAAACCGTCATCATGCTGACCGAATCTGGTGAGCTCATCGGCGAGCCGAAGAAGATCACTCATCCGGTGAAGCACTTCGAAAAGGGTGATCGACCGCTCGAAATCGTCACCAGCCGCCAGTGGTACGTACGGACTATTGAAAACAAGGAACGCCTGATCGAGTTGGGCCGCACCGTCACATGGCATCCCGACTACATGCGACTTCGTTTCGAGAACTGGGTCGATGGTCTCAACGGCGATTGGGGTATTTCGCGTCAACGATTCTTTGGCGTGTCGTTCCCGGTTTGGTATCCGCTCAACGCCGACGGCGAGACCGATTACAACAACCCGATCTACGCCGACGAGGCATCACTCCCCATCGACCCGGCCAGCGCAACACCTCCCGGTTTCACCGAAGCGCAACGCGGTGTTCCTGGCGGTTTCGTTGCCGATCCTGACGTGATGGATACCTGGGCTACTTCATCGGTCACCCCACAGATTGCGGGTCGTTGGACCGAAGAAGGCTCTGACCTGTTCGACCGAATCTTCCCGATGGATCTTCGCCCGCAAGGTCACGACATCATTCGCACCTGGCTGTTCACCACCATGGTCAAGAGCCACGCCGAATTCAACGTTGCGCCATGGAAGAACGCATCGCTATCAGGATGGATCCTGGACCCTGATCGAAAAAAAATGGGCAAATCCAAGGGCAACGCGGTAACCCCGATTGACAACCTTCAAGAGTTCGGTTCCGACGCCGTTCGGTATTGGGCAGCGTCAGCGCGTCCCGGTGTTGACACTGCGTTTGACACCGGCCAAATGAAGATCGGTCGCAAGCTGGCGATCAAGCTGATGAACGCATCAAAGTTCGTGCTGGGAATTACCGGTGGTGCACCAGCAGATCTTGCCGCGGTCACTCACCCCGTCGATCAAGCAATTCTCTTTCGAGCCTCAGCACTCATTTCGGAAACAACTGCAGCGTTCAACGACTACGACTATGCCCGAGCGCTGGAACGAACCGAAACGTTCTTTTGGAACTTTTGCGATGACTACGTCGAACTGGTGAAGAACCGCGCCTACGACAACGAGGGGATTGACCCGGTTGGATCAGCCAGCGCCCGTTCCGCGTTGGCACAGGTGCTCTCTACCCTGCAGCGCCTCCTAGCACCCTTTATGCCATTCGTCACCGACGAGGTGTG
>JANMEI010000734.1:0-9683 GCA_031376865.1 Acidimicrobiia bacterium
GCAACGGCAGGATCCAGAAACGGGGTGAGCGGATGCGATGGTGATTCCGGCGTTTGCGGATCAGGCAACACAATGTGTTCACCAGTCCACACCGACTCAAACCCGGTCGCTTCGCATGCCTGAGCAACCTCGCTCGCCACATCAGGGTCGGCGCACGGGCCAGAATTGATAGAGAACAGACCAAATTTCATGGACATATTTTACCGAACAAATTCCGAGACCTAGTTCCCTGCGGAGGATGGCCGATCGACCTCGACGTCTGAAAGCCGCCAGCATCAGCGGCGCGCAACCATCACCATTGATGGATGACGTCCACCATTACGATTGAACCTCGAACGCTCTACATCGGCACGCCGGTCATTTTGATCAGCACTGTCAATCCAAACGGAACCACAAACTTGGCACCGATGTCGTCTGCATGGTTCGTTGGTGACTCATGGATGCTCGGGCTCGACAAGTCATCGCAAACAACACTGAATCTGGAACGAACCGGTGAACTGGTGCTTAATCTTGCGAGTAGCGAACTTGTCGACCACGTGAACAGGTTGGCCTGCACAACCGGCACGACCGATATCGCGCCACACAAACAAGCAAAAGGATTCGTGAGTGTTGAAGATAAGTTTGGCCACGCACAGTTGACACCGATCCCATCGGAGACCGTTGCCCCACCACGAGTTTCCGAATGCCCAATTCAGGTCGAGTCCCGAGTTCGGGCAACACGTCACCTTGGCGACCCGCACTCGGGAGTTGTCTCCGTAGAGGCCTCTGTTTCACGTGTGCATATCCATTCGAGTTTGCTCGTGCCGGGCACTCATAACCACATCAGCCCCGAAGCGTGGGACCCGCTCATCATGAAGTTTTGTCACCTCTACGGGCACGCAGTCAACCTACGGCCATCACGGCTCGCCGACGCATGGAACATTCCACCGATAGCCCGATACCCGTAAGGTTCCTTGGCACAGCAGTTCGTGGGCCCTTAAAACCTTTGATGCCTGCAACGTGCGGTTCGATCCGGTTTCGAAGCCAGTCTGCAGTCGTGTACGCCCTTGACCGGTTTTCGGGGCGCTAGCCCCGAACGTGTGGTCAGGGAGACTCTGAAACCAGCAGGGTTCGTTGGGGCAGCATTGATCTTGGTGGCAATGTTGTCAACTCGGGCCAACCGATTCCAGCAGCCCAACTCAGCCACCGAACGGCAGCCGAAAGGGCCACAAACGTTGATCACACCAAGAAATTGATAGGCCCGAATTTGACCCACCCTCTCCCGGAATGACTACACCGGGCCCGATACGTCGAGGGCGCGTTTGTAACCAACGAGTGGGATCGTTACCGCAACGAGGAACGCAGTATTGAACACCGCATGTTCGATTTCCCCGACTGCGACTGACATCCCGGTGTCAACGACGAACCACAGAACTAGCGAACCAGTGATTGTCCACCAAGCCCACGGTTCTCGACGGCTGAGCGGCCCGATGACCAGGCCCGCAAGTGCGGCCATCCAACCAACGATTACGGCGCCCAGAACCCTCATCAGGAACGCAACGTAGTCGAGTTCGGTAGCAGAAACATCGCCGACTCGGTCTAACCCGAAGCCAAGCGGTCCGAACAGTCGATTGCCTACCAGGTGCGGTGCAACCACCATCACGAAGCCGTATAGACCGATGAGCAACACCGCCACCAGCAACACCGCATTCCATCGTGAAAGGACAGTCGTACGATTTGTAGTCATAACTACAAACCCTAGCCAACCACCGCTGACACGGCCGTCTCAGTCTGCGATCTGGGGTCGGTCTGTGTTTACGGGCTGCAAGCGCAGTGGTCAGGTCGATTTGCGTTCCTGATCGCTTCGTACGATGCAGAAGAGGTTGCCTGCTGGATCTGACAGCACCATCCATCCTGTGCCATCAACGTTGCGACGATCTGCGACCTCGATCGCTCCAAGTGCGAGAGCGCGGTTGACCTCGTCATCACGCCGACGATCAGTAGGCGTGAGGTCGAGATGAATTCGACCGTCGCGTTCCTGGAGGCTTTCTACCTCGCAGAACAGGAGCTGGTGACCGGTCTCCGGATCGATGATCGTGCATTCTTCGTCACCAGTTTCGTTCGGATCACCAGGCATGTCGGTATAGCCGAGAAGCTGCTTCCACCATTCGGACAATTCGAACGCATTGGTGCAGTTAATGCTGGTGTGTGAAACCCGAGACGCCATGGCCACAACGTAGTTCCTGGGGCCCTTTCAGCGAGCCTGATTTTCGGCTTAACGCCTCGGTATTTGGACCCGTTATAAGCGGTACTCTCTGAATCGTCGGCGTGGAGTCTGAGGATTTATGGTTCGTTCGCCATCGGTCGAAGTGTTGCCGTGACGAGGGACTCTAGAATGGTGTGATGCAAGACGCCCGAGGGTCGAAGTTCATCGAGGCTGATCTCAGTGGGTCAGAGTTTCGCGGTGTGGATTTCTCGAACGTGAAGATCTCTGATGCTTGGCTGGTCAATGTGGAGATCTCGGGGCATGTTGCTGGCATGACGATCAACGGTGTCGATGTCACCGATTTTGTCGAACAGCAACTCGACGAACGGTATCCAATACGAAAACTCCTAACCGCAGCCGACCCGGACGGGATACGTGAAGCCTTGTCAGCTCTCGAACAGGATGCATCCGAAACCGTTACGCGTGCTCGTCAACTTCGAGCTGGACTTCTCGACGAGTCCGTCGATGGAGAGTGGTCATTCCTCCAGACACTCCGGCACCTGATCCACGCAACCGACCGATGGATCACTGGGCCGGTACTCGAGGAGCCGGAACCGGTCCACGCCCTTGGTATGCCAAACCCTCCCCATGACGAACTACCGCCCGGCGTGTTCGATCTCGACGCCCGCCCAACCCTGGACGAAGTCCTGATTATTCGACACGGTCGCATGATCGCAGTGAAGAACTACCTATCCGAAGTAACCGCAGAGCAACTCGATTGCGAGGTCAGCTCACCAAACGGCGGGAAGACCACGGTCAGCGGTTGCCTCCATGTGGTGTTCAAGGAGGAATGGTGGCACAACCAGTACGCCAACCGAGACCTCGCCATATTAGAGCAATAGTCACGAGCGCAGTTGGAGTCGACGCGGCTTACGGTTTACCGGCTCTGAGCGCCTCGGACTGAGACGGGTGCGTCCGTCTGGCAGTGTTGGTGGGGGCTTTGGCCGATCGTCGTTTGTAGGCGGTGCTCAATGCAAACGGGCTTGAGTAGCCCACTTGGCGGGCGACGGACGTGACCGTCATGTCGGGGTCAGCGAGAAGATCGGCCGCGAGGGAGAGCCGCCAGTTCGTGAGATAGCTGATTGGCGGTTCGCCCATGAGTTCGGTGTGCAAGGTGGATGGTCCGGAGCGTGCCCCTGGCTGCAGAGCGCGCCGCCCGGACGGATTTGGCGGAGCATTTTTCGGCTGGACTATCGCAGGGCTACGCGTGGTCTGAGCTGGAGGCGCTGTGCGAGCTCAGCGAGGATCAGTTGCTCGCGCTCCACGGATTCGGACCTCGTGCTCTGGGAATCATGCTGGAGGCCCTGATTGCAGCTGGCATGTCGCTCCGATACTGACAATGCGCTGACCACGCACGATCAGTTGTTGTGGCCGAGTTGGGTGGCCGCTGCGTTCCAGAAGGTTTCGAGGACGGCTGCGCCGGTTGGGCCACCGAGTTCTGTTTGGGTGAGCAGGATCGCAATGCTGTCGTCGGAGGGTGTGATGTAGGCCGAGGTGCCGGTGCCGCCGACCCAACCGTATCTGCCGATGACGTTCCATTTGTTGCGGACTTCGATGTCCACGCTGCCGCCGTAACCCCAGGATTGTCCGTCAAGGAACACGCTGTCGCTGGCTCGAATCGGGGAGCTGAGTTGGTCGGTCATCATGGCGTGAACGAGGTGCGTCGGTAAGAGGTCACCGCCTCCGTCGAGGAGCATCCGTTGGAAGGCCAACAGGTCTGCCGCGGTTGACACATATCCGCCAGCTCCCGAAGCGAACACGGGCTCGTTCGCCCACTGCCCCTCTGGAGAGTCGATGACGGTGAGCGACCCGTTCTCATCGGGTCGGTAGTAAGTTGTCATACGATCCTGCGCCGCGACGGGAATCGAGAAGCCGGTGTCGGTCATGGCGAGCGGTTGCAGGATCCATTCGTTCACGTACTTGCTGAACGGTTTCCCGCTGATTCGCGCGGCAAGGACACCGAGAATGTCGAATGCAGTGTTGTACGTGAACGCCTCGCCCGGTTGGTGGAGGAGTGGAACACCGGAGAGTGCTGCCATCCATTCGTCGGGCGGTGGAAAGTGTTGTGGTTGAGGTGGTCCCTGATGAAGTCGTTCGGTGAGCAGTGCTACGACTGGCGCGGAGAAGTCGGATGGGAACCCGTGTCCGTTGGTTGATCGCAATAGGTCGCGTAGCCGGATCGGGGTTCGGCAGGCAACGGTGTCGTCGATCGGTCCGGTAAGCGTGCGCAGAACCCGCTGCGAGGCGAGTTCTGGAAGTACGTCGGCGATCGGATCGTCGAGTTGGATGTAGCCGTCGGCGACTAATGCGAGAACGGCGGCCGCGGTGATTGGCTTGCCAGCGGACGCAATCCGGAACAACGAGTCCGCGCGCATGGGTGGTCCGCCGATTGTTTGCTCACCGAGCACGGTCCACTCGACGTCGTTTCCGCGAGCGACTACCGCCACCAGCCCGGCCACATCGCCGGACGCAACATGGGGTGCCAACGCTTCAGCCATCGATGTCGTCATACCGCCACCCCGGCGATCAACACGAAGTTTTCATGTCCCTTGACGCCGGTCGCCAACTCAGTCGCCATGTCAGTCCCGCCAGAACAAGTGGTGAGTGACCCCCGAGGGGCTGGGGACGATCTCGAGATGGAACTGATCGGCAAGTTCTTCGGGTGAGGTCCAAAGGCGTTCGCCGCAGTGAAGCTCGATTGGCGCAACTGCGACGTGCATGGTGTCAACGAGGCCGGCAGCGAGGAATTGTTTGACGGTGTTCACGCCCTCGCCGAGTCGGACGTCTTTTCCGTCGGCTGCGTCTTTGGCGAGTTGTAGTGCTTCGGAGGGCGTGGCGTTGACGAAGTGAAACGTGGTGTCGGCAAGCGTGAGGCTTGGGCGCGTGTGATGGGTGAGAACGAACACTGGCGTGTGGAACGGGGGTGTGTCGCCCCACCAGCCTTGCCAGTCGAGATTTTCCCAGGGTCCGCGGTAGGGTCCGAACTTGTTGCGGCCCATGATTTCTGCGCCGATGTTGTAAGAGAAATCACGAGTGAAGTAGTCGTCGAGTCCGCGTGTTCCGCCGGGCTCGGTGCGGTTCGGCCAGCTGGCCGTCGCTCCGGCCCACGAGGCAAGATCGGCTGGGTGGCATGACCAAACGGCTGTTCCAGGCTCTGGCCTTCGCCAGCCCCAAAACCGTCGGCCGACAGCAGGAAGTTCTGTACACGTAATAGTTGAGTCATTGGAATGGTCCTTTCGGGTACGACCCTACGGTCGCATCTAGCAGGTGGGTCAGGAAATAAGTGTTGCTTCGTAGGCGGCGCGTAGTTGGTGGCTCGCGAGTGGTGTGCTCGGGTTTGGACGTGGGACACCGAGGTGGATTTCGCGGAGTTCATCGGTCATTGCTTCGATCAGACTCGGTCCGCCGTCGCGGAGCAGTTCGGCGCGCACGCGTAGTCGGCGTTCGCCGTTGCGGTGGGCGAGTCCCCAGTTGCCGAGGGCGACCATGATCGGCAGCACTTCGATTGCAGCTTCGGTGAGCGAGTACAAGGCACGTTGGCCGCGACGCGCGTCGCCGCGGGTGAGTAGGCCCGCAGCGACGAGTTGTTTGAGTCTGCTGGCAAGGATGTAACCGCCATGTGACATACCGACCAAGTGAGCTGTGTTGAGGCCCAGGGCATCCATCATGCCGATGAGATCGGCGGTCAGGTCCTCGGCGGAATAGTCGACCTCGCCGGGTGATCCGGTGGTTGATTGGCCGGCATCGCGATGGTCGTATCTGGTCACGTAGTAGCCGGATCGGGCGAGGGTTACGCATAGCTCGTCGGGCCACCACACCATTGATGCGGTCGCTCCCATGATCAGCATGATCGGGACGTCGTCGGGGCTGCCGAACGTCTCGGCTGCGATGCCGATCACGCCGAAGTCGAGCCGATGCTCGGCACGAAATGTAGGGACTAGAGAACCGTGATGAGGGCTCGACTGCGCTGCCGAGTGGATGTGGGAAGACATGTGTGGACTACTCCTTTGGATGTGAACGGAAAACAGCATCTAGGCCCAAGGAGGCATGCGGAGGCTGAACGCGGATGAGATCTGTGCGGGGTGTACACGTGCGGCCAATGAATTGACCGGGTCTTGCTTCACGCGCAGGTGTCAGGCCGTGCGGGCTTTAATCTTCGATGAGGTCGAGTCCTTGGTCGCGGAGCCGGGCGAGGTTGTCGACCATTGCTTGGAGAGCCTGCGGATCGTGGCCCTCCCACACGTGTAGCTCGTCTACGACGCGTAGCGGGTAGCGGGTGCGATAGGACCTAGTGACGTTGCCGGGGAACTTCTTGTTGGTGACGTTCGGGTCGTCTTCAAATGGTCCGTTGGGCTCGACAACATAGATTCGCCCGGTTTCTTCGCTTCCGGTGAGCGCGATGGCCAGTTCGGCTGCCCAGGCCGCCGGTTCGATCAGCGCAGCGAAGTAGACGTGGTTGGAGATGCGACCTTCGTGGTAGTTCGAGCGATGGCCCGAGACAAGCTCATCGCCGACGCTGAACGTGTACTTGGTGCCATGAAAGAAGGGCCCCTGAACGTGATCGCAGTGCTCGAAGGTCACCGGCACATGCTCTGACCCGGCTGACAGTGCGACCGCTTCGGCGATCGAGAGAGTTTCGTAGGTTTGGTCGTGACTGGTCATCATGGCCCCTTTGTATCAGGTCGAGGTTCTTTGATTCGGAGGATTATACTCCGTTTATGGGTGAGAGTTCGATCGCAGAGTCCGGTCCTACCGACGAACGGAGCATTCGTGATGCGCGCTGACGCACGCAGGAACCGTGAACACCTGCTTGATGTGACGGTCGAGTTGATTCTGGAAGTTGGTGGGGAGCCCTCACGCGACGCGATCGCCGCGCGTGCCGGAGTTGGAATCGCTACGTTGTACCGGCACTTCCCCGATCAGCAGTCGCTCTTGCATGCTGTGGCCCGTCACGCGTTGGAGCAAAGCATCGCGGCGGGCGAAGCATGTCTCGTGAACAGCGTTGACAGTTTCGATGCGCTCACGCGTTACATGCACTCGGCGATCGACCACGGGATCGGTGTCGTGAACATGGTCTACCCACTCCTAGCCAACCCCGACTGGCCCGACCTTCGCGCTCGTGCCGAATCACTCCTAGACACCATCATGAATAACGCCCAAGCCGACGGGAAGATTCACGTCGACCTCGAAGTAAGCGACATTGTGTTCGCTACGATTCGTTTCGGGAGGCCGCTCGCGATAGGGCTGTCCCTGGCTGATGATCGAGCGATCGCTCACCGCCACCTCGACCTCTATATCGCCGGGCTCCGCTCCGGCACGGCCGACCGTGCCCAACCACGATCGAAACGTGGATCATGACAGTACGAGGACAAAACAACGCGAACCCGATAACCCATTCGTGCGATGGACCCTCGCGCAACAGTCTGCCCAAGCCATCCGCTCGGAAATACTCGCAAGACGCTAAGCGAGCAGTAGACTTCTACAGGCTCTTCGACAACATTTGGCAACGTCAAAACAAGCAATTCCAATCACGCCCTGACAGCGGATAACAACCCAACTGGTCTCGTCCAACGCTGACACACAGGGAAGCCGCTCGTTCGAGAATACTCGCAAGACGCTAAGCGCGCAGTGGATCGAAGCGAGGTGACATATCGAGTGCTAGGCGCGCGTAAATTCGCCGGTCATAAGCGGTTTGGTTATGGGTTGGGAAGTGACGTTATCGAGTTGCTGCGTTTCGGTGCTGTCGCCATCGATTTTTAGGTTGAACGCGTGCCTGCGAAACCAGTCGACGGCGGGTAGTTGTTGGGTCACCAGTCATCGCCTTGGCGTGGTGAGCAAACGAGAACGTCGGTCTTCGTCACCGGCGGGCTGGCCAGATGGCGCAGGATCATGATCGAGTCGTCGTTATCGGCAGTTCGCTGGAGGCCGTCGACACCGTGATCGACGAAAGTCGGTCCTTCCCAGGATTCCCAACCGACACGGCTGTAGAATTCATGTTCCCCGGTGGAAAGTACCCCGAGCTTGAACCGTACGGCGATGAGTTCGCCGACGCGTCGCATCACCGCTGTGCCGTAGCCGCGTCCTTGCCACGCTGGGTGGGTGACAACAGATTCGACGTACCCGACTCGCACGAGTGCGGACCCAGCGGTCAGGTCTCGTGGCACCAAGGCGGCGTGACTGATCATCCGGTCACCGTCGAATGCTATGACGTGAACACCGCTCAGCGCGTGGTCGAAGTCGTCGTCGCTGTACTCACCGCCGAACGCCTCGTCGCAGAGGGCGCGGATTTCAGCGAGTTCCCTTGATGTCAGTTCGGCGGTGCTGCAGGCTAGAAGTTGCACCGGCTTACCGGCGGTGCTGACGGGCATGTCGTTCATCTGTCTTCCTAGATGGCGTGTCATCGTGGACGGTTTTGGTAGTACCGCGCTTGGCGGACTCTGTGGGTGCAGGACTCTGAGCAGAACCGTCGTGAGCGGTGGTGTTGCACGAACAGCATCGGGCAGCCGGAACGTTCGCATTGTCGAACGGTGGGCGGGTTCGGCTGAGCGAGAAACACGATGCAACTCGCAGCAGCGGCAGCCACGAGTCGAGCACCAGGTGCGCCGATATGGTCGAGGCTCCAACTGAAGGCCTCGACAGAGGTGGAACGGCGTAGTCGCACGTGGGCGCACGCGCTGGACGCTGCGCGGTTCAGTACCTCTACCGAATCGGTATGGGACTCATCGCCAAGCAGGATCGTCCGAACGGCGTCTCGAAGCACTCGGAGTTCGGCCAGCGTCGCCGATGTCTGTGGCCGACCACTCCCGAGCGCATCGGCTGCAGGCGCAAGGTCGAACCACTGAACGGCTGTGCGTAGGTCCGCAAACACGTCGATCTTCTCGTCCTCGGTCTCGTACCGGGTATTAGCAAACTTAACCGGGAACGGTTCGCCAATGATCGGAAGATCAACGTCTATTTGCCTTGTAGCAACCTTCGACATGTCCCCACCTTAGCAAAGCGTGACGCCAAAATAAACTATTTGACGTCAGTACAAGGCACGCAGGCCCAGACCCAACGTCCGGCCAGCGGTCAAGTGGGTTGGTAAGGGGGCGCGACGCCCTAACCCCAGAGCGTGAACACGGGTGTTCTTTGACCGTTCGATCGATCGGGTGGTGCAACGATCGATGGTTTAGCGGAGTATTTCGGTGGTGAGGATGTTGGCGAGTTCGTTGGGGCGGGAAAGCATTGGCCAGTGGCCGGTTTCGAGGTCGATGTAGGTGACGTCGGTCATTGTTGGGAGTTCGGTTGGGATGTGGCCTGCTTCGACGAGTCGGCGGAGCATGGTTGAGGGGAGACTGGTGCAAATCACGGTAGTGGGGAGTGCGAGGCGTTGGTCGTTGGAAACATTGATTGGTGTGGTGGCTACGGCCATTGGGTGCGGTACTGCGCGGTCTCGAAT
>JANMEI010000776.1:0-3007 GCA_031376865.1 Acidimicrobiia bacterium
GCCCGCAGCACACGCAGTAACGGTGGCTTCGCAGGGCCCTTGCAACCCAAACTTCATCGAAACGGCCGCCGCTGGGGCATTAGACATCATCATCGGAACCAAAAACGGCGAAACTCGTCGCTCACCTTTTTCGAGGCGAACCTGAATCTGTTCCTCAAGCGTGTTGAGGCCACCAACCCCGGTGGCTACAAACGAACCAATCCGTGCGGGGTCGGTGGACAGTTCGCCGGCGTCAGCGAGGGCTTCAGCCGCTGCCGCGATCGCAAACTGCGTCACCCGGTCGGCGCGGCGAAGCTCCTTCACGTTGTCGTATGCAGTCGCTGGATCAAACTGCGTCACGTTGCGCGGTGTATCTCCCGGTTCGGAGTGCAGCAACCCATTCCAGAATGCATCCTTGCCAACACCGCAGTGAGCAAGGACACCAATGCCGGTCACCACGACACGGCGCTGATAGCGGGAAGAATTCATAGCGGGTTCTCCGAAATCCGGGAGGGAACAGGTTTTTCAGCCGAGCTTGGCGAGGACCAACTCGAACGCCTTGCCAACGGTGCTGATGCCATCAAGTTCGGTATCTTCAATCTTGATATCGAACTTCTCTTCGAGGTCCATGGCGAATTCGGCCAGCGTCAAAGAATCAGCATCAAGATCGTCAGCAAAACTGGCGCTCTCGACGATTTTTTCCTTGTCGACGGCAAGCACATCGGCAGCAGCATCGGTAAACGTTGCCCAGGCTTCGTCACGGTTCATGTTGGTAATCCTTTTCGGTGTTTGGTGTAGGAGTGTTGGGTTCAGGTGAAACAGGGGTAGTAACAAGTTTGTTAATGCCCCATCGCTAAGCCACCGTCAACCGGAACGATTGCACCGGTGATCGAAGCTGCGAGAGGGGAGGCCAGAAAGAGTACCGCCGCTGCGACCTCATTTGGTGTCGCCAATCGTCCAAGTGGGGTTTGCGCGGTCATCGCTGCCCGCTGTTGATCGTTGAGCGCAGCAACCATATCGGTGTCGACCCCTCCTGGGGCAACCACATTGACGGTAATCCCTCGTGGCGCAAGTTCTCTGGCCATTGACCGGGCCATGCCGATCAATCCGGCCTTAGACGCTGCATAGTTGGATTGACCAGCAATGCCCAAGTAGGCAGCGACTGACGAAATGAACACAATGCGCCCCTTGCGGGCCTTCATCATGGGCGCCGTGCCGCGACGTGCGGTTCTGAACGAACCGGTGAGGTTGGCATCGATGACCTCGGTGAAGGATTCGTCAGACATGCGCATCAGCAATCCGTCTTTGGTAATCCCAGCGTTAGCCACGAGCACCTCAACGGGCCCCAGCGCAGCCTCAACTTCGGTGAACGCCCGATCCACATCGGCGGTGGAGGTGACGTCGCACTGCACCGTCGTAAACGGACCTTCAGGTGGGTTGGTGCGATAGGTGACCGCTACCCGATCACCATTTTCCGCAAACATATGCGCGCATGCCAATCCGATTCCCCGGTTAGCACCCGTAATGAGTACCACGCGGTTCATGAAGTTGGAGGAACTGCGAGTTTGGCTTGTTCTTCATGCCACGCAGGACCATGGCCGCCCTCGCGAACAACTCCGCCCCATCGCACCACCGAGCTCGCCCAGGTCATGCCTGCCCCAAACCCGCACATCAACACGTGATCGCCGGGTTTGATGTTTCCGTGATCCAACTCATGTACGAGCGCCAACGGAATCGAGGCAGCCGAGGTGTTTCCCGCGAACTCCACCGTGGTGGAGGTTCGGTCCATCGGCCAATCCAATCGCCGCATCGCGGCTTCAATGATCCGGCGATTGGCCTGGTGAGGAATAATCCAATCAAGATCGTTGGTCGTCATCTTTGCTCGATCCAACGCTTTGCTCGCCGAATCGACGATGGCGTGCACGGCTCGGCGAAACACTTCTTTGCCGTCCATGCGCGTGATCTCATCGTGATGCTCTGTGTACAGGGTATGGACGGCCGACCCATCAACTCCCAGGTCGTATCCGAGGAGTTCGCCTTCGCCTTCGGTCGCCTCGACCACCACTGCGCCGGCACCGTCACCAAACAGGATTGCGGTCCCTCGGTCGTTTTTGTCGATGATGCGGCTGAGTTGCTCGCTGCCTATTACGAGAATTCGGTTCATGCCCATCTGCAACATGCCGTGCGCAGCTACGAGCGAGTACGTAAACCCAGAGCAGGCGGCGTTGAGGTCAAACGCGCCGCAGGTGAGACCCAACTCGTGTTGAGCAATGGCCGAAGAACCGGGCAGCAGATACTCGGGGGAACAGGTTGCAAAGATCATCAGATCGATGTCTTCCGGGCCGCAGCCAGCCATTGCGAGCGCTTTACGGGCAGCTTGCACACCCAATCCAGCAGTGGTTTCGGTGCCCCATCGACGCTCTTTAATACCCGTGCGTTCAACGATCCACTCGCTCGTAGTTTCCATGCGTTGAGTGAGGTCGTCGTTGGTCACGACTCCTTCGGGCAAGTATCCGCCCCACCCGGTGATAACGCCACCTCGGTTAGTCATGTACATCTCCACACTCTGAATAGAGAAAAGCTGGTGAACAAAAGCTGATCATCAAGAAACGTCAAGCCAGGCAATTGGTTGACCGTTGGTGACCCGTTCGCCGGCAACTGCAAGCATGCCGGAGATGGTGCCCCCAAATGGTGATCGGACTTCAGTTTCGCCAATGTGTCCCATCAACCCACCCACAGCAACCGAGGCGCCGTTGGCTGCCGCAGAAACCGGTTGATAGATACCCGCGGCAGGCGACACCACCATGCGAACCGTCAGGGAAAGATGCTCGCCCTCGGTGATCCGGCGAGGGATAGGGGCCGCTCCATTGAGCAACTCCATCAACTTGTCTAACTCGTCGGGGGTAGCCACCGAGACGGCACGAGCGTCGGGAACGGTCCGTTTGGCGAGGCCCGTCAGCACGCCCCCGGGGCCAAGCTCCAGAAACGTCGTGATCCCCGCTTCGGCCATCTGGATCAGGCTTTGACG
>JANMEI010000785.1:0-2144 GCA_031376865.1 Acidimicrobiia bacterium
AAGCTGGCCGGAAAGATCTATGCCATTCCTGGCAAGGTCAACAATCTCAACATCGAAGCCGACACCGGACTTGCTGCTCCCGGAAAGCCCCACTTCATTTACGGGCAATGTGCCGAGTTTTGTGGCACTTCGCACGCCAACATGCGCTTCAAAGTTGTGGTGCACACAAAGCCTGATTTCCAAAAGTGGCTTGCGGATCAGGCTGCACCTGTTCGTAAAGCGCAGACCGAACTTGAAAAAAAGGGTGAAGTGTTGTTTGCCGGTGGGGCAGCGTGCGCCTCGTGTCACTACCTCGAATCTGACAAAGGTTGGGATAGCACGGTCGATGCTGCCAAGATCGGTCCGAACCTGACACATATTGGAAGCCGCAAACATTTTGCAGGCGCGATTGCACCACTCGATGAGAAGAACCTCACCGCTTGGCTGCGTGATCCGCAAAAGTTCAAGCCGGGTTCCAAGATGGTCATTCGTAAGTTGAAAAACGATGAGATCGAAGCTCTCGTCGCTTATATCAAGTCGTTGAAGTAAAGAGCAGAACGGTTAACAGGGAGTAACTCACATGGCACTCGTTCTCGAACCACCCGCTGGCTATAGCCCAGACCCTAAAACAACTGTTGGGCCCAATACCGGTTTGCTCAGTCGCCCGATGGAATCCGAAAAAGGATTCTTGTCGTGGGTGACAACCGTCGACCACAAGCGTTTGGGCATCATGTACGGCATCGCCGCCATGGCCTGGTTTGTACTCGGCGGCATCGAAGCGTTGTTCATTCGTTTGCAGCTTGTTGTGCCGAACAACTCGGTGCTTGGTGCAGATACCTACAACCAGATGTTCACGATGCACGCCACCACGATGGTGTTCTTGGTCGTGATGCCGATGTCGGCAGCGTTCTTTAACTACTTCCTACCGTTGATGATCGGCGCACGCGACGTTGCGTTTCCTCGGATGAACGCTTTCTCGTGGTGGGCGTACTTCTTTGGCGGTTTGTTCCTTTACTCCAGCTATTTCTTAGGTGGGTTCCCCGACGGTGGCTGGTTCGGTTACGCGCCAAACACCTCGATCGTGAACTCGCCAGGAACCGGAATCGACTTTTGGATTCTCGGCTTGCAGCTCTTGGGCATTGGGTCCACTGTCTCGGCGGTCAACTTCATTGTGACGGTGTTCAACATGCGTGCACCTGGCATGACGCTGTTCCGTATGCCCGTATTCGCGTGGATGACCTTCGTCGCTAGCTTCTTGATGCTGTTCGCCATGCCCATCATCACCGTGGCGTTGTTCCTTCTGATGTTTGACCGTCACTACGGCGCCAACTTCTTTGAAGTGTCGCAGGGCGGCGACCCCGTTTTGTGGCAGCACCTGTTTTGGCTGTTCGGTCACCCCGAGGTCTACATCTTGATTTTGCCGGCCATGGGCATCGTGTCAGAGGTACTCCCTACGTTTGCTCGTAAACCATTGTTTGGTTACCCAGTCGTGGTGTTCTCCGGCATCGCGATCGGGTTCATGGGTTGGGGTGTGTGGGCTCACCATATGTTTGCCGTTGGTCTGGGAACAGTTGCCACCGCAGCGTTTGGCGTGTCCACCATGTTCATTGCGGTTCCGACGGGTGTGAAAATATTCAACTGGGTTGGCACTATTTGGGGCGGTGCGCTCAGGTTCACCACGGCGATGTTATTCAGCATCGGGTTCATCTTGACGTTCCTGATCGGCGGCCTCTCAGGCGTCACGCACTCGTTGGTTGCGTCCGATGCTCAGCAGACCGACACTTATTACATCGTCGCCCACTTCCACTACGTCCTGTTCGGTGGCGCAATCATGGGTCTGTTCTCCGGTATTTACTACTGGTATCCCAAGATTTTCGGCAAGCTCCTCAACGAAAAGCTTGGTCAGGTTCACTGGTTCCTAATGTGGTTCGGCACGCACCTCACCTTCGGTCCGATGCACGTCGTTGGACTCCAGGGTCAGCCTCGCCGCACCTATCGTTACGACACCGGAATGGGTTACGACACCTGGAACCTTGTCGAGACCATTGGTGGCTTCGTCATTGCCTTGTCGCTGTTGGTGTTCTTTGCCAACGTGATTGTTGCGCATCGCGACAAAACGCAGGTGGTCCCAATCGATCCGTGGGATGCGCACACCATTGAATGGA
>JANMEI010000798.1:0-12066 GCA_031376865.1 Acidimicrobiia bacterium
GCGTTTGCGCCGGGGCAACGGTGATGCTGTCGCCCGTATGCACGCCCATGGGGTCAACGTTTTCGATGGAGCACACGATGACGCAGTTGTCTGCGTGATCGCGCATAACTTCGAGCTCGTACTCTTTCCACCCAGCGATGGATTGTTCGACCAAAATCTCGGTGGTCGGCGACGCATCGAGCCCTGTGACCGCCAGCGCACGAAGTTGAGCTTCGTTATGGGCAATACCCGTACCGAGCCCACCCAAAATGTATGACGGTCGAATGATGATCGGGTACCCGATGCGATTCGCGACGACCACGGCTTCTTCCAGCTCATGAGCAAACCCGCTGATAGGAACGGCAAGCCCGATTTCCTGCATGGCTTCTTTAAAGCGCTCACGGTTTTCGGCAGTTTCAATAGCCAGAGGTCGAGCACCAATCATCTCGACACCGAACTTCTCGAGCGTGCCCGAATGGTGCAGAGCCATGCCGAGGTTCAAGGCAGTTTGTCCACCCAAGGTAGGCAGAAGCGCATCCGGCCGCTCGCGTTCGATGATGGTGGCAATGACATCGTGATCGAGTGGCTCGATGTAGGTCCGGTCGGCGAACGTCGGGTCCGTCATGATCGTGGCTGGATTGGAGTTGACCAGGATGACCCGGTAACCCTCCTCTTTCAGAATGCGACATGCTTGGGTGCCCGAGTAATCAAACTCGCACGCTTGTCCGATGACGATTGGACCAGACCCGATCACCAGGATCGAATGAATGTCGGTACGTTTTGGCATGATCAGCCTGCCTTGCGACTGGTTCGGGGAGTGCCGTGAACCTTCATGAGCAGGTCACCAAACTCGTCAAACAACTCTGCGCTTTCGTGTGGCCCGGGTCCAGCCTCGGGGTGATGCTGCACACTAAACATGGGTAGGTCGCGGTAACCCAAACCTTCTAGCGTGCCGTCATTGAGGTTGAGATGGGTGACATCGGCAGCAACATCCAACGTTGCATGATCAACACAGAAGTTGTGGTTCTGACTGGTAATCATCACCCGACCAGTGCGCAAGTCTTTGACGGGATGGTTGCCACCGTGATGCCCGAACGGCATCTTGAACGTCGTTGCGCCGGCAGCAGCCGCCAGCAGTTGCTGACCAAGGCAAATGCCAAAGATGGGCGTTCGGTGATTCATCAGTGTGCGTATCTCTTGCACTGCGTAGTCACACACCTGCGGGTCGCCAGGTCCGTTGGACAAGAACACTCCATCAGGGTTGAGGGCAAGCACTTCATCGGCGGTGGCATAGCCAGGAACCACCGTAACGGTTGCGATACGAGAGAGGTGGCGCAAGATGGTGGTCTTGATGCCAAAGTCATAGGCGACCACATTCCACGGACCGGAACCGTACGTGTACTGCTTATCGGTGGTGACTTCACGAACGAGGTCAACCCCGTCAGTTCCCTTTTCGCCCTTGGCCGCCGCCAACAAAACGGCTTCTGATGCCGTACCAAATGCCCCAGGCATTGCGCCAGCATCGCGGAGATGTTTCGTCAAGCGACGGGTGTCGATGCCCGCGATCCCCGGAACTTTCCACGCTTCAAGCTGATCACTGAGCGATGATTCGGCTCGCCAGTTCGACGTTCGTCGGGCCAACTCTCGAACAATCACGCCACGACAAAACGGACGAGAAGATTCGTCGTCTGTGCGATTGACGCCGTAGTTTCCGATATGCGGGTAGGTGAACGTGATGATCTGGCCGGCATAGGACGGGTCCGTGATGACTTCCTGGTAGCCCGACAGGACCGTGTTAAACACCACTTCGCCCGACGACACGCCATCGGTGGAGCGGTAGCCAATTGCTTCGCCTTCAAAGACTTCGCCATCAGCGAGGACCAGGAGGGAATCGGTCACACTGTTACTCATCGGGTTGCTGCTCCGTTCTGAACCATTGCCACTCCGTGGCGAATGGTGTGGCGAACAACACCGGTGAGGGTGCGGCCCGCATAAGGGGTATTTCGAGATTTCGATGCCAACGCGGAAGGGTCAACTGTCCACGTGGCGATGGGATCGACAATACAAAGATTTGCCGCACGGCCAACCGCGATTTGCCCCTGCGAATCGGTTATCTGCGCAATTCGAGCAGGCCCAGACGACAACAGTGCAAACACGCGCTCGGGCGAAAACTGCAGTTCAGTGAGGGTGACGGACAGTGCGGTTTGCAAACCCAGCATCCCTGGCGGCGCATCGAGCATGGAACGCTCTTTCGTTTCTGGCGAGTGAGGAGCGTGATCCGTGGCGATTGCATCGATCGTTCCATCGGCCAGGCCTATCTTGACGGCGGCGACATCAGTATCGGTGCGTAGCGGAGGGTGCACCTTAAACACCGTGTCGTACTGTGCCAAGCAGGCATCGGTAAGCGAGAAATGATGCGGTGCAGCTTCTGCGGTGACCCGAAGCCCTTCGGCTTTCGCCCTGCGGATGAGTTCAACCGAACCGGCTGTACTCATGTGGAGGAAGTGGACCGGGGCACCGGTGCGCCGACACAGTGCAATATCACGCGCCACCATCACCTCTTCGGCCTCGGACGGTTGACCGGGGAGCCCGAGCCGCGACGACCATGCGCCTTCGTGCATCACCCCACCTTCGGCGAGCGACGCATCTTCGCAATGTTGGGCCAGGGTAATGCCGAGCCGCGATGCGTATTCCAAGGCTCGACGCATCATCCGATTGTCTTGGACTCCGGTTCCGTCGTCAGTAAAGAGCCGAACACCCGCTGCCGCCATTTCCGCCATCGGCGCCAGTTGTTCCCCTTTGCGACCGACCGTAATGGCCCCTGCGACGTGCACATCGACCAGTGCTGCACGTTCGCCCAACTCACGCACTTGGCGAACAATTCCGACCGAGTCAATCGCCGGATTGGTATTTGGCATGGCAACCACCGCCGTGTACCCGCCGAGCGCTGCTGCTCGACTGCCAGATTCGACCGTCTCAGCCGCCTCATTGCCGGGCTCTCGAAAGTGCGTATGAAGGTCGACCAGGCCCGGTCCAACCCAACACCCACCGGCATCGATCGTCACTGCCCCTTTGCCGGGCTTCACGGATTCGGCGATCTCGACGATCAGCCCATCGGCGATAGCAACATCTGCGCGGACTGCGCCCTCGGAGGTAACTACCGTGCCGCCCCGCACGACGATTACACCTGATCCGGATTGTGCTGACATCGAGACTCCTCGTCCGTACGAGCCTCACAGGACCCGTTTCACGTTCGAAGACCTACCCTACCAACCTGCGACTGAACAGATTCACGTTCCTATCCGTACACTCTGGTCATGAACCCACGGCGATATGGCATTCGTGCAACCGGCAGTGCGCTGGTTGGATTAGGACTCCTCTTGGGAGCGGCCCAGGACAGCCGTGCAACGACCCCCAAAGCTGCATCTGCAAATTCCTTCCGCACCGGAAAGACGCTCAACATCGCCCATGCCGGTGGCGACGCATTGTTTCCCGAGGGAACCTTGCTCGCCTACCAACGCAGCACCGTTCTCGGCAGCGATGTTATCGACGTCGATGTCCAACTCGCAGGCGACGGGACGCTCGTTTCGCTGCACGATGCCAGCGTTGACCGCACCACCAATGGGAGCGGTCTCGCCCGAGAGATGACCTATCCCCAGATTCGAAACCTCGATGCCGGGTATCGATTCAAGCGGAATGGAAAGTTCCCATTTCGGGGTAAAGGGATCACGATCCCAACTGTGCAGCAAATCGTGTTGCGATTCCCGGCTTCGCTGGTGACGCTCGACCTCAAAGATCAACGGCTGAAGGTTGTGCAACCCGTATGTCAGCTTATTAGTGAAGCAAATCGCGTCGATACGATTTATGTTGGCGTCGATACCGATGAGCAAGTGATTGAGTTCCGTCGACTTTGCCCGACAGTGCATACGTCCGGAACGAGTGCTGAACGAAAGGCGCTTCGAGCCGCCCGCGAAACAGATAACACCAACTTTGTCACCAAACAGTGGGTGAGCCAGCCACCGTTTGTTGGTGACGATGGAACCAAACGGGTGACAGCATCGTCGCTTGCGTTTTCACACCAACTCAACATCGCAGTGCTGACTTGGGTAGTGGATGACCCCAAGGACATGGCCGAACTCGTCGAACTAGGTGTGGATGGCATTTACACGCGTCGACCCGACTTATTAGAGAAAGTGATTCAGCAAACGAGCGAAAAACCCGACTAACCGAGGAGTCAGCCCCTGTTGTCGCGCAAAGATTCAGGTTCTGAAAGAATCATAAGATGAACAAGCGAATCCTTTGGTCCGTCGCACTCAGCACCCTCAGTGCGCTCGTGTTCAGTGCGTGTGGAAGTTCAGACACCGCTGGGTCGGCAGCACCTACCGCAGTCCAAACAACATCGGCCACGACAACGCCGACAGAGATAACGCCGACAGAGACAACGCCAGCAGAGACAACTCCAGCCGAGACAACCGCCATCGCCACAGCCGCCGCAGAAACGACCGCTGCAGAGTCGACCGCCGCAGCAGCTGGCTCAACGGTTGAACGTCTCGCCGATGATTCGCCGACTTGTAACTCGATTCGCAAAGTAAAAGAACTCAACGACAAAGCGGGCGCGTTGACCGAGCAGTTCACCTCAGAGATTCTCAAGGCGAAAAATGCAGTTGATCCTGCAGCCGTTCAGAAGTCGTTTGACGAATACATCAAAACGTTTCGAGAGCAGAGCAACGAAGTCATTCCTCAATTGACTGATGCGTACAAAGTATTGGCGACTGAACAACCGCAGTTCGCCACCCAGCTCGACAACCTCAGTGAAGTAACGGTTGTCCTCGTCAAGAAGTTGGGCGATCTGGAAGGCGTAGATCTCGACAAAATTGACCTTCAAACCGTATTCGCAGAAGCGATTCCACAGGATCGAATCACTGCAGCCGGTATGGCGTCGCTCGAAATCGACAAATTCTCGATGGCCGCATGCGACCTTCCCTTTGCCAATCGCTAGGGAATACTCGATGAGGCTAAAAGTTGCGAACGACGGTGATGTCGAGTCGCTGCGTCAGCTCGTCACCTCGATCCACGTCACGAACTGGAACCTTGACCCGTGGACCGGCGGACCGTATTCCACATTGGCTGTCGGTGGGCAACCGCAACATCGAGCGACGCTCAGTGAGCCCATCAGCAACCATCTGTGTTTGGCCGGTGAGCACGTCAGCGTGCAACATCCAGCCACCATGCACGGCGCCTACAACAGTGGGATTCGGGCGGCCCAACAACTCATCGACAGAAGTGGGTTACTAGCACCAGTCAAGCAAACCGCCCTCGTTGTCGGAGCGGGGCTAGCGGGGCTCGCCGCTGCTCAAACATTTCGCCAGTCCGGCTACGACGTCGTTGTTCTCGAAGCCACCGGACATATTGGCGGACGCGCCCGATCCGAAACCATCGAAAGCGGTTTAACGATCCACCCTGGCGCCGCGTGGATTCATGGGCCGATCGGAAATCCAATCGCAGCTCTAGCAGATCAACTTGGCATCACCCGGGTGGATCCGTGGCCCCAACGAGTGCGTCACTATCGATCTGACGGCTCCACTGTGGAACCTCACGACATAACTGATATCGACGAAGACAAGAGCCGGATCCTGACCGAACTCGCAGCGTCAGGTTCAGTGGCCGACGCCGAGGCCGACGCCGACACTGCCATGCGCGGTCCTCTCACAGCGGCTCTCGATCTCATTTCCGATCCTCTCCGAAGAGCAGCAGTCACGGTGCGTCTCGATCTTCACTTTGAAAGCTTGATGGCTGCAGATCTTGACAACCTGTCGCGACGCTTTGGTGACGAACCGTATTCGTACCCTGGTGGCGATCACTACATTTCTTCTTCCCTCGCTCCGTTGGCGCAGCATCTCGCAGAGGGGCTCCGAGTACGACGGCACGCGCCGGTACGCACCATTCACCAGCATCCGAGCCGCGTCGAGATACAGATGGAAGACGGAGCCACACTCACCGCGGACGCGTGCGTCGTCACCGTTCCCCTTGGACCACTGCAGACTGGCGCTCTGTCGTTCGAACCACCGTTACCCACCTCACACACCGAGGCTTTGACCTATCTCACGATGGGTCAGAAATGCAAGGTGTACATAGCGTTCTCCGAAGCGTGGTGGGGAGACGCCGACCAGCTCTGGGTGTATCCCGACGAAACCACCGATCGGGATGCACCTACCTCCTGGGCGCTGTGGGTGGATGCATCTCGACCCAGCAATGCCCCGCTGCTTTGTGGCTTCTTAGGTGGGCTTGCAGCTCGACGGGCGCAGCATGCTGCTCAATCAGAATCCGGTAAAGATTTGCTGCTTACTGAAGCGCTGACTGCGCTGAGCTGCGTCCCGCGTACCCCAAACGGCCAACGCCTCGCAGGGGAGATTCGATCAGCCGGTAACTAAGTTCAGCGATCAGCAGCGACGCCACCACCAGGCCTGCGCGCTCACTATGAGGCGCAAGTTGCCCCGACCGATCAAGTATTCCGGCCAGCGGGAAATGCACCAAATAGATCGAATACGAACGACTTCCCAGCCACTGCAACGGACCAATCGACAGGAGTCGACCCCACCACGAATCTTGTGACTGTGCGGTGCTCCAAACCAGCAAACCGTAGACAATGGCTAACGCTGCATAGCCTCCGCGCCACAACCACCGTTGTTCCCACGACGCAAACAACGTAAGTACACCGAAGATCGCAGCACAACCAAGGCCGCAGAGACCAAACAACATCGACGGCACCCTTCGGGCATGCTGGGCGGCTGTGGTTCGTTGCAGCAGCACGGCTACTAGTACACCCACTCCAACCGGCGCGATGCGTGCTGGCGTTGCAAAGAACGACCAACGGGCGCTAGGCGAAAGAAACGCTGCAACGAGTGCTGCGAAAATCGCCGCCGCTCCGACACCACTGGCAACGCGACTCGCGTGGCGCCGAGCGCTTAACACCGCCAGCGGCAACACCAAGTAGAACTGCTCCTCGATCGACAAGCTCCACATGTGGATCAGTGGCCGAAAGCCACCATCCGCTGGGTCGGGAACAGCCACTTGAAACCAATTGCCGGAGGCAAACACCGCCGCGACAGTATTTCTCAGTGTTACTGACGAGTCTTCCCAATACGACGGCGCCACCACGATTGCAACCCCGGCAACGACGAACAGCAGCATGGACAACGCTGGCCAGAGCCGCCAGATGCGACGCCGATAGAACGCCCTCAGCAATTGCCCCGTGGGCACAGCACCCGATGCCGAAGTCAATAGCCCACGGGTGATCACAAACCCAGAAATCGTAAAGAACAGATCGACTCCAAGAAATCCGCCCTGCAGTCCGAGCGAGAAGTGAAACGCCATGACCGCGACGATGGACACCGCCCGAAGCCCATCAATGGCGGGAAGATGCGGGTCGGTTCGACCTTGCTTCATGACGAGACCTGCTTCATGACGTGACCGTTGCTGCTCGTAGAACGATCGAATTGATCGCCGACATCATCGTTTGGCGTCCGTCGTGGGAGTGAAGCGCATGATCCACTCCGGCAAACCGTTGCACCTCGATCGCTCCTTGGACCTGCAGCCGGAGGAACTCGCGTGGATCTTCGCGTTCCAAAAACCGAAGTCCTCGATCCGATTCACCAAACATCAACACTGCTTCGGTCGAGGTCTCGGCAAATGCATCAAGCCAACTGAATGCCTCGTGGTGCCGTCCGGTGAGCGATTTCACTGAATTGGCTTTTCGTCTCAGCCCCAACTTGGAATCGATCCGAGCCAGTCGATGCTTCGCATGATTCGTTGCTTCTTCTACTGGCCCCGCCGGTGTTCCAATTCGATACAACTGCGGATGAATCGAAATCGTTTGGCGAACTAGCGGGTGCGGCCCAAACTCCAAT
Source organism: Acidimicrobiia bacterium (assembly GCA_031376865.1). Classification (GTDB taxonomy): domain Bacteria; phylum Actinomycetota; class Acidimicrobiia; order Acidimicrobiales; family JANYDT01; genus JANNBN01. The sequence goes on from JANMEI010000798.1 coordinate 7,887, forward strand.
ACGGCATATGCACTTGAGCACAAGCCAATCAGCATTACTTGGGAGCAACCCAGCTCCACAGCATGCTCAATCATCAACGTAATGTCATCGGACCCGTGTTCGCCGTAGACGTCGTTTCTGAGTTGGCCGGGCCAGACGCCACTGTCACCGGTTGAAGAGTGCTCAGCTCGTAAGACCACCAAACCTTGCTGAGCCCACCGCCGAGCGGCCCCCACCCAGGCTCGCCCAGGACCAACGGCACGCTCAACACCCGAGTTCAGCATGATGACGGCAGTGTCTGACCGTCGCTGCAGCGGGGTGTGTTGCACAACGCTCAGTTGCGGCATTCCTCTTCGACAAAAGACCTCAACGCCCGAGGCACTGATCCGGCTCGAACTATCGCCACACGGCGAATCGACCCCGATCGAAGCCGACGGAAGGTCCTGTCTCACAATCCAGTCCACGATGACACTGATCGCTTCGATCGGTACAGCGCTGTGTTCTGAGGACTCGTCGACCCAGGCGGCAGTCTCGCGACACGAAATCCGGGTCACGGCCCATCCAGCTTCGACAAGAGCAGCGGCAGTTTCGTCACGAATAGGACGACGAGCAGCATCGACAACCAACAACGGTCTCTCGTTCCCCGGACAAATAGACGCAAGTTCGAGCTCGCTGATCTGATCAAGAAAGGCATTTGGGTACTCAAAGCCACCGAATGTCAAACCGCTTTCGTCAACCGTATGTGGACTTGCGGATGCCAACAGCGTCAGCTCGCGTCGGAACTTTCGTCCCGAGACCACAGGAGCCCACAACACCAAAGCAGCAACGTGTGCATCGATACCGATTTCGGTACAACTCGCCGCAGCGGCCGCGAGTGTCGCACCCAATCGAACGCCCACCAACACAACAGGACCAGGTACACGGCGGACTACGTCACGAAGTGCTGTTGTCCAACTCGCAACGTTCAGACCGTCTTGTGAATCGGCTGAATCGTTGGTGCACGGATGATCAAACAACACGGTCCGTAAACCATGCGACGCGCATCGCTCAGCAAACTGGGTCCACCCATTACGAGTCACCATTTCGGTGTAGCCATATCCCGGCACGACGACGATCGAGCGGGCCGCCAGGTCTTGGGACGCGCCTCCAATCGGCTCAAACCAAAGCGACGCCAACTCAACGTCCGAGGCAATCCAACGCGGAGATGGGCTCATGACGGCATCGGTTCGTCGAGTGTCACGCTCATCGCCGCCGGTGCAGAGATCGCTCTGACGGCAAGCCGTTTCGACGGCTCAGATCGGGCTGCTCGCAGTGACACCAGCTGTTGATCACCCGGCGCAAGGTGAAACCAATTCGCGCTCAGACGCCATCCCGGGGCATCGATCGACACACCAAACGCCCCAGTCGGCGAAGATACCTTTAGGAGCCATTCGCTCTCCGCTGCTGGACTTCGCACCACTTCTGTCAACAGCACATCCCCGCGACTCGCAGACGAGGGACGACCCGTTGGCCATAGATGCGCCGAGCTCGTGCCTCCTGCCCAGCTCAACGTCACCCGCACGAGATCGTGAGACGCGGGCCCAAACGAATACGCACCGTTCAGGTCTCGATGGTCATTGAGCAACTCATTCAGCGATGCGGTCTCTCCCGCTCCAGGAGCAACTGTCACCGAAATCTGGCGCTCCACCACCATGGTCGATCGATTGAAGACACCGACCTTGAGTAACGCCTCTAGTGGTTCGGGCGAATCGTTGAACACATGACAATCGATCCCATTGAGACCTTCATCCGTCAGCGCAACAGCAATGGGCGCGCACCGTCGCGCAAGCGCGAACCACGCCGACTTTCGCGTCCCATCAACTTCGGTGAGACCCCACCCCGCCCCTTCAAACAGATCGCGTCCGGTCCACACTAGCGCTCCGTTACAGACCGATCCGGGCCTACGCCATTCACTGAAGGTGGCATCGAACACTTCAGCCAACGCGCAACGCGAGAGTTGTAAGTATGCGTGGGGATCTGACCACCGGAGTTTTGTCGGTTCCGTGTCAAACAACTCCCGCACGGCTTCATCTCGCACATCGTCAAAGTCCCAACCCGCTCCGCGATCGCGAGGGACACCCCGCTTCCAACGCGGATGATGGATGGCGAGACCCTCATCACCCAGCAAACGGGAAACCGCCTCAGCCGATGGTACGTGTGCATACGCAAGGCACTCCGTGGCAAAACCCACGCCATTTCGACGCGCATCATCAAGTCCCCGACGGTATGCGCCCACCCCAAAATAATGTGAGAAACCAGACCCAGGATGATGGGGAGACGCTTGCCCACTGACAGCGCCGGCAAAACGACTTACTCCTGGCGCAGCGCCGGGCGAAGCCGCTACGTAGGCCGTTTGAGGGGCATAACGACCGACCAGTTCCCGGAGCACGGTTCGACCCAGCGTGCTCTCAATCACCGATGAGCTTGCACCTCCCATGGCGGCCTGTTGCTCGACTTCGCTACCGCCACACAGCACGACTACCGATCCATGAACTGCAATACGTCGAGCCACCATTGCTACTTCTGCCTCGATGAGACGAGCGAGTGACGGCGCCTCAACCGGAACGTCCACGTTGGCAAACATGAGATCCTGCCAAACCATGATCCCAAGCTCTGTGCACCGTTGGTACAGATGGCTGTGGGCATACACGGTGGTCCCCGGGACTCTGATCAGATTGATGCCAGCCTCGACAAGATCTTGCAATGCCAACTCAACCCGTTCGTCATCTGCAAAAGGATCGGCACCGTCGACGGGAATCCAATTGATGCCGCGCGCGAAAACTGTGACTCCGTTGACGCTCACCGAAGGGCTGGTTGCTGGCGACCGCGTCCCGTGGTGAACATCGACCTGTCTGAACGCTACGGGGGCCAGTGGATAGGTAAGGCCGTCGCAGACAACGTTCATCGAAACTGTTCGGGGCTCGCCGTGGGTGTGGGGCCACCACAACGGCGCTTGAGTCACCATTGCAACACAGCGAAATCTTGACCGGCCGTCGGGAACGACATCAACAAACTGCAGGGTGTGTTCACTTCCGCCGAGTGTCAGCTTGGGTTTTGCTTGCACACCGATGTCGAGCAACACGATCACCTCAACCACTGCGGAGTTGTTCGGGGCGATCGTTACATTGACCGTTTCCGTTTCCGGACGTCGTGAGTCATCGAAACGAAGCTGACCGTGTGACCCAATGATTGGCAACGGAAGATTCCAACCTGGCATTCGTCCAAGCAACGGCGTCCGGACGAGGCGCAACTGTTGGGTTTCGATCAGTCGAGTTCGCCAACGAGCCCGGTACGCGCGATCAACGGAGCGCAACGTCTGGAGTTGTGCGGTCATGGAGCGAAAGCAGATGTCAACGTGCGTGGTATCTGCAGGCAGGTAGATCGATACAGGGAGCCACGCCGATTCCACTCGATGAACTACCAGCCCATTCACAAAGACTTCGGCACCCACCGAGAGCCCGTCTGAACTCATCCAACAGCCAGCGCGACTCGGCTCTTGCTCAAAGGACCACCACCAATCGTTGTCGTCCAATCGCGGATCAGCAATGAATGGATCTATTCGATTGGCAGCGAGCAACGCTGCAGCAACTGTTGAAAATGCAGTCGTTACGAGAGGCTCCGTGTTTGGAGCAGGAAATCGATTCAGCGCAGCAGGGTCCGCCACGGCAAAAGCAGGGGTGCTTCGCAGTACTCCGGAAATGTGGAACTGATCGGGCAACGATGTCACGATGCCACCCCAGAAGGATCAAGTACGCGGTGGGCGCTGGCCATCGCCGACAACCAACACTTCATAGTCTCATCCACAACCGAGGCGAGATCCAGTGATCGACCAGCGGCGACACGAGCCAATTTGAACTGCAACGTCTTGCATGACCGAGCCGCAGATGCGAACAGCTCTGCCGAGGCCGGCTCGTTGAGCAACGTCAAGAGATCGCTTGCCAGCTCCGATGCCGCTCCAAGCTGTCGAACAGTTGCGAATGCGTACGCGTGAAACGAGGGCAGATCACTCAGGAGATGTTGTACATCAGCCAACAGTCGGTCAGCGAAGCGCTGGGCAGAATCCTCGGCACTCCGCCTTCGAACGAGATGCTGGCTTGCCAAGTCTCGGGCGACTCGTTTGGCGTCGGGTTCAGCGAGGACCACAGCTCGATCAAGTTTGACG
>JANMEI010000821.1:0-2751 GCA_031376865.1 Acidimicrobiia bacterium
CTGACTAGTACAGGTGCAGAAGTTACTGCTTAGTGCAGGTCGGCGAGCTTGCCGTAATGAGAGGCGAGCAGGTAATAGAACGTGACACGTTGCTTGTTGTGATCTTCTTTCATCGTGGCACAGACGGCAGCCACGGCTGCCTCGACGGTGGCATCGTCATCGGCAACCGCCAACTTCTTTTTGCACCAGCTATCACGAACACGGTCAAGTTCGGTCTTGTCGGAGCATGACACCAGGTTTCCATCATGAGAACGAAGCGCAATGCCAAGGTGCTTCACGATGCCCGCAACAGCTGCATCATCGACAGGTGAGGCATAGCGTGCAACATCGTCGCTGTAATTAAGTTCGTCAGCCATAAGAGTTCCCTTCAAGAAGTACTGGAGTCCCATCCGTCCATTCCGGCGAACTGGGTTGGCGCACCGTACCAGCGATTGTGGCGGTTCGTCAGATCAGTTGTGCCTTCACGAATCGTTCACTCGAGGACCTGCCTCGCATCGATGACCAGTGCTCCATTTCGAGATGTTCTTCCGTGAAACGAAGCGATGAGCAAACCCTCGGCGGTTCGTACGTGGACAGAACTCAGACCAATCCGGGGGCCGGCCATTTCTTCAGTTGCAGTGGCGATCAGCTCGTCGCCAAGACGGGCGGGTTGTACAAAGTCGATGCTGGCTGCGGCAGCCAACGCAACTTGGTTGTGACTATTGGATGCAAACGCCATTGCGGAGTCAGCGAGCAGAAAGATGAAACCGCCGTGACATACGCCGAGACCGTTGAGGTGTTCGGGGCCTACCGTCATTGTCACAATCGCTGATCCGTCACGGACTTCGCGTATGGACAAACCCGCTGTTTGTGACGCACGGTCGTTGGCCCACATCGCAGCTGCGATGCGACCAGGTGTCGGCGTCGTATCCGGTTCACCGTCGCTCGTGCTGGAACTCATAACGGCGAGTTTCGCCCGGTCCCATCCGCCAGGTCAATTCGTTCCTGCGAGCCCACAGCCCGACCCAATCCGACGTTCGGGTCGGAACTGCTCGGTTCGCAATACGGTAAGTGTACGGGTTCGGCCACGCAAAGTGATTGCGTATCTTGCAATTGATGGCCGATTCTGCGCAAGATTCTGCTGTGGATGCACTAGATAGCCAAATAATCTACGAACTCGCCCGAGATGGGCGACAGACAAACGCCGATCTCGCCATTCGGATCGGCCTCAGCGCATCAGCGTGCCTACGCCGAGTGAGAACGCTCGAAGAGACCGGGGTGATCTCGGGCTACACCGCGGTGATCAACCCAGAAATGGTCGACCGGGGCACCATGATCGTCATTCGAGGATCGTTCGAAAAGGCCGACCGGGCCACGATCGAGAGCTTTCGAGCAGCCGTTCGAGAACGGCCCGAGGTGGTGTTTTGCGCGCTCATGCTGAGCTCGCCTGATCTCATCATGCACATACGGGTGAAAGACGTTCCTGAGTTTGAAAAGCTGTACCTGGATCATCTCTCGGTGCTTCCCGGGGTGACACGTCTGGAGTCGCAACTCGTCATTGAAACCATCATCGAACAGGCACCGGTCCCCGCTACCTGATCTGGATAGAGTCACCTCATGCCCTACGCCACACGCACGATGCACGATGCTGATTCGCACATCTACGAAGATGCCAATTGGTTGGCGCCCTACGTTTCTGCAGCAGTAAACGACGCAGTCCCAAGGTTATGGGAAGAAGCTCACGAAGTAGCAACCGTCGGAGCGCAGGGATCGGCCAATGCCGCAGCGAAACATCGCGATGCTCGTTACCGGGCCGACGACGCGACGCAGTTGATGACCCGCAAAAACTTTGATGCAACGGGTTCGTGGATCGCCGAAGATCGTCCACTTGCCCTTGATCTCCTCGGCTTTTCCAGTCAATTGGTGTTTGATACGTTCGCATCACATAAAGCGATTTGGACAGCCCAAACCAATCCATCGCTCGGGGCTGCGTTGGCCGAAGGGCAGCGCCGCGCCATGCTGGCGTGGTGCGCTGTCGATGTTCGACTGCTGCCAGTTGTCGTGGTGCCGTTGGTCGATCGCCTTGCCGCAATCCGACTGACATCAGAAGCACTCGCCGCAGGCGCTTGTGCTATCCAGATCGGCCAGTACTGTCCTCCACACCACTCCCCTGCGCATGTCGATTTCGAGCCGATCTGGGCAATGTGCGCTGAGGCTGGCGTACCGATTGTCATGCATGTTGCTGGAGCCGGCGGCCAGGTGATGCCCACCGGCTATTTTGAGAACGGCAGGCCACCGGTGCCCGATTTTCATGGCGGTGATTCCAACTTCAAGAGTATCGACTACCTGTCGATTCCATACCCTGTGATGCAAACACTCAGTGCGCTTATTATCGACGGTGTCTTGATGCGCCACCCCAACCTACGAATCGGGTGCATCGAAGTAGGAGCAAGTTGGGTGCCTGGTCTCATGCGAAACATGGATTCGGCCCATAACGCTTTTCGCAAAAACGAAGAGCGATTGCAGGCGATGGACTTGAAACCTTCGGAGTACATCGAGCGTCAAGTGCGGGTAACGCCTTACCCGCATGAAGACACCGGATGGATCATCAACAACGCCGGGCCGCACGTTGCATTGTTCTCCAGCGACTTTCCGCATGTTGAAGGAGGTCGCAATCCCATCGCTCGTTTCGAGCGGTCGATGGACGAAGGGTTCGTTTCCGAACAACACAAGCAACGGTTCTACGTCGACAACTACACCGATCTACTGGGG
>JANMEI010000886.1:0-4616 GCA_031376865.1 Acidimicrobiia bacterium
TAAGAACCCGCTCGTAACGGCTCGCTCCATCAAAGCAGTTGGGAACGGCACCTTCACTAAGTCACCGGCAAGGGCAAGGCCACTCGTAGGCGTACTTACTGTTGGTCGGCGGGCCCAGGTACCTGGTTCGAACGCAGGGCAATCGGCACGGATAACCAAACGTTCATCGAGAATGTTCAAACGCTGCGTCTCGGGGTAGCAACTGCGCAACTGCTCCAACAGATCGTGACGAACCTTGGCTTCATCGACCGGCCGTCCATACGACTCGTCGAGTGCATATGCATGGGTTTCGATCACGCTGCCCCCGGTTCGCTTCGCCCAATAACGGGCTTCGTCTTGGTAGCGATGCACACACGAGATGTTGTCGATGATGCCAAAGCCCGCGGTGCCGGCAAACGGTGTCCGGTCAAGGTTGACATCACCGTCAAACCAAACGCGATGAACCGCGAACGGTGGTGCAGTTCGCAACGATGCAATATCGTCGCGCCAAACTTGGTCACCCATCCACGCGTTAGCAGCGATCACATCTCGTAGGCCTTCGGTATGGAGCGCCAACACGACACCATGTCGATCACTCACAGGCTCAACGGACTTGACTACCGAGTTGGTTCGAACCCGTACACCCAACTGCTCTAAGGCGTCGACCGCAGGCTTCCAGAAGGCTGTTGCAAACGGTTGTTCCAACACATCGAAACAGATGCCCTCCATCGTGCCCAAGAAGTACAGGTGAAACATCATCAACATTTCGCCAGCACTCATCCGACCTTCGGGGTTGAAGAACGAATGAGCAAACACCTCGAACAGCATCTGCCGCGCTTCGGGAGGAAACCGTACGCTATCTAAGTACTCCGCGGCACTGATTGCATCAAAACGCGCATAGGTATCGTCGCCGTCAAAGGCCAGCATCTCGGCCGCCTGGTCACCATCGATGGCCCTCAGGTCGGCAAAACCCAGCGTTGGAGTTCGCCGAACCAACTCGATGAGATTCAATGGAGGACGCGCCGGCAGATTCTTGAACGTCTCGACAGAATTGTTGGGTCCATACAGCGGATAGTCATGCAGCGGACGCAAGCTGGCCAACTGCGGATCCCAACGCTTCATCAGCGCGCGTACGTTGTAGTACTGACGGAAGAACGCATGGAACCCACGTTCCATCTGAATGAGATCGTTCCCTGCCGCTGCATTCAATTGGTCTGGCCAACTGCTGAGCCGACCACCGAGCACCGGACCAGCTTCGTGAAGATCAACCGTAATGCCACGCTCGGCCAGCACCATAGCCGCAGCTGCCCCGGCCAACCCACCGCCAACTACGGTGACCCGGTAGCCCGCATCAGCCGGTGCTCGCAACGGACGATCGGTTCGCATCGGTGTGATGATCTTCGCCCGCTTGTCGCGGGCACCTACGTAAGGCAGCGTCATGTCGAGTTAACCCTTGCCGCTAAGGCGAAACCGGACGACGAGCCAGGAACGAATGCACCACACCGTCTTGCCAAAAGTCGAATCGGGCTTTGCCGATCACCGGCATCGTGCGAATGTCAACAAAGCCATGCCGCTTCAGTCGGGCTTCGAACGCTTTGACACCGTCGAATTGCATCACACTTTTCCATAAGTACCGATAGATACGCGTATGGCGACTGGTGATCAACCCGGCCGGGATGATGATGCCCCAGCACACACTGGTCCAGGTACCTTTCGCCCGAGGTGAATCAGCTACCGAGTATTCGTGGAAGCAGATTGGCGCACCGGGTTTCAGCAGCGGCTGTAAACGATCAAGACACAGGTCGGGGTCAGCCATGTTGCGAATGCCGTATGCCATCAACACGCCATCAAACAACTCATGCCCGAGTGTTTTCGGGGCATCCATAGCATCGCCATACACAAACGAGACGTTGGCAGCGTTACGGAACGCAACCTTCTTGCGAGCTTCTTCCAGCATGCCGTTGGACGCATCGAGCCCGATGATGGTTGCCTTGGGATAGGCCCGCAACACTCCCGCTGTGGATAATCCGGTACCGCAGCACAGATCAAGAATGCGAAGACCCTCGCCCTGATTGGGCAGTTCCAATCGTTCGGCGCTTAACGCAAGGTGCTCCACATACCCCGGGTTGCGTTGCACCAACGTGTCGTACGTACCCGCCACAATGTCAAAGTCCGAAGGGACTTCACGTTTACGCTCACTAAAAGGCTTTGCACTCACCCCTCCAAACTAAGCGACATACGATTGCTGGCGTGAGCGGCACCGATCGAGATCCAAACCTGGACCGCTTCAGTGGCTTTGCCGATCTGTATGACGCCAATCGTCCTTCCCCACCATTGGCACTCGGTCCGCTACTCGTTCGGTACTGCGGGGCAGCCCTCCCCGCTGTGGTCGACCTTGGTAGCGGTACCGGGTTGTCTTCACGGTGGGCAGCCACCTGGGCTGCATCGGTGATTGGTGTCGAACCAAACCCGTCTATGCGTGAGCAAGCCTTCAGCCGAGGGGGTGACAACCTCACGTACGTCGACGGGCATTCATCGTCCACAGGGCTCGGTGATCAATGCGCGAACGTAGTCCTGGCCGTCCAAGCCATGCATTGGATGGAACCCACTGCAACGCTTGCTGAGGTCAATAGAATCCTGAAACCCGGTGGAGTGTTCGCCACGGTTGACGCTGATTGGCCCCCTGTCACGGGTGTGGTCGGCGCGGAGTCCGCATGGTCCACGGTCCACAAACGCATCCGAGTCCTTGAAGCTCGAATTGCGGATGGGATCGATGGTGATGCGCTACGTGTACCTATTAATCTGAACGATCCAGCGTTGATTGACGAAAGCCTGAGTGATCCACACAACAACCGCAAGCTCCCATCCGGAGTCACGTCATGGTCGAAAGCGCAACATCTCGCAAACATCATCGCCAGCGGGTGGTTCCGGTTCACGCGCGAGTTGCTGTTTGATCAGCCAACCGCGGCAAGTGCCGACAAGTTCATTGCGCTGATCCGAAGCCAAGGTAGTTATCAAGACCTTCGAAAACGAGAACTGACTGATGCAGAGATTGGTCTGGAGGAATTCGAGTCAGCGGTCCGAAAATCCTGGCTTGCGGCGGGCGGGCCTACCCAGATGTCGTTTTCGTGGCGAGTACGGCTGGGTGTGAAGCACGCATAAAGTCGCTCAGATGATGCTTGAGTCCGTTTCCTTGTCGGCGGCCCACCACCTCGTGACGACTGCGGTAAGCACGCATGGGTTGATTGTCGACGTGGTCGCCTGCGATCCAGCACTGGCCGACACGGCAGCGTTCTGCGATGCGTATGGGGTGGCACCCGAGGATTCTGCAAACACCATCGTGGTCATCGGCAAGGGGCCAGACCCGGCACCACTAGCGGCTTGCTTAGTGTTGGCGACAACCCGGCTCGATGTGAACAGTGCGGTGAAGCAGCGGTTCGGAACGAAGAAAGCTTCATTCGCTCCGCAAGAACTGGCCTGCGAAGTAACGGGAATGGAATACGGCGGCGTCACCGCAGTCGGTCTGCCTGCAACGATTCCTCTATGGATCGATGCAGCGGTGATGTCTCGAACCAGCATCATCATCGGTGGGGGAAATCGATCAACCAAGTTGCGCTTGGATCCCTGCGAGTTACTGAAACTGCCCAATGCCGCCATCGTTGAGGGCCTGGCAAAGTCAACTCCCCCAGCAAGCCCGGCGGAATAATCGTTCGAGGGTAGGACCTAGCTGCAGTCGGAAAAAGGGGCCGGGCACTCCCGGATCTTCCGGAACAAGCGGAAGACCCTTCGGATTCGCTTCGCTCACCACTCGATCTTCCGGCAGACTGGAGGGGTCATGACTTCCACCAACGCTCCAACCAGCAAACGACGCCTCTTCGTCACCACCGCATTGCCATACGCCAACGGCCCATTTCATGCAGGCCACATGTTGGAGTACATCCAAGCCGACATCTGGGTGCGGTTTCAGCGGATGCAGGGCCACGAAGTGCATTTCGTTTGTGCTGACGATGCCCATGGTGCTCCGATCATGATTGCCGCTGAAAAAGTTGGCAAAACACCACAAGAGTTTGTCGCCGATGTTGCCGCGGGTCGCAAGCAATACCTTGATGGTTTCCACGTGAAGTTCGACAACTGGCATTCGACCGATGCAATCGAAAACCACGAGATCGCTCAAGACATTTACCGCGGCCTACGAGATCGCGGATTAATCAGCACGCGTACCATTGAACAATTCTTCGATCCCGTGAAGAACATGTTTCTGCCTGACCGTTTCATTAAGGGCATCTGCCCAAAGTGTGGGACCGCAGATCAATATGGTGACGCATGTGAAAACTGCAGCAGCGTGTACTCCCCCACAGACCTCAAATCCCCGTACTCCGTGTTGTCTGGGGTCACGCCTGAGCTAAGAAACAGCGAGCACTACTTCTTTACATTGTCCAATCCTGAAGTCAACGATTTCCTCAAAGAGTGGACGTCGGTGCCGGGTCGCTTGCAGCCTGAAGTGTTGAACAAGATCAAAGAGTGGTTCGTCGAGGGCATGAACGACTGGGACATCTCCCGTGATGCGCCCTACTTCGGTATCGAGATTCCTGATGCACCAGGCAAATACTTTTATGTGTGGCTGGACGCGCCGGTGG
>JANMEI010000909.1:0-2085 GCA_031376865.1 Acidimicrobiia bacterium
GCCGCATGAAATGTGGCGATGATCGGACAGTTGGCCGTCAACACAGCGGTTGAGTTTGGTCCGGGCACAAACGGCTCGTGTAAGTGGATCAGATCAAAGTCTTCATCAGCAAGCGCGCGTATGGTTCGCAGCGCCGCGGCCGGGTCTGGCGCGATCGGGGCCACCGATCCGTTGGCAGCGGTTGGAATACTGTTCCCAAGTGGCGTGACGCCAGCATCTGGCGGGGGGCCATCGCAGGGACCGAGCACTCGAACGTGATGATGTCGTCGGCGAAGTGCTCGGGCCAGACCCAAGACCTGTCCTTGCACGCCACCGGGAAGGGTGAGCGAGTAAGGCGAGAACATCCCAATACGCACGGCCACACTGTAGCGGCCGCCTCGCACGACCGGCCCGGCGCATTCCTCACTGCGTCAGGGAGCGGTCAGGGTTGGCCCATTCGACGATGAATCGACCGAAGCACGTACCGCCATGTGAACATCGCCATCGCCAAAAACACCGTGGCGACGATGATGAATGCCCGTGCCGTACCTTTGTCAAACACCACCCGGCGAAGCGCCATCCCGACAACGAGCGTGGTCGCCCACACGATGAACGCCGTGCGCCATGTTTCGGGCGCCTTCCACGATTGACTGAGCGCCCATCCGGCAACCATGGCGATCAGAAACGGGGCCGCTGTTTGCAAGGTGTATCCGAATCCAGATGCTTCATCGTGATTATTACGACCGATCATGACGAACACCAAAATGCCGAGGACGTCAAAGATCAGCCAGATCGCCGGGTTGGGTCGTTTGACGCTTGAGGCCGGCTGGCTCACAACGACACCGCAACAACACTGACCGTGATGCCGTTCAAAATAGATGTTCCCGACGGCATATCGAGATCATTGCTGGTTGTGCCTGCTAACAGGTTGCTGTTCACCCCGGGGCGCGCTGCGGCAACGCTCATGCGCGCACCGGAATGACCGTGTCCCCAACCATGCGGTAACGACACCACGCCCGGAGTGATGTCGTCAGTAACCTCAACCGCAGCCTGCACGGAATTGGTAACCGAGGTGACCGTTGCGGTATCACCGGTCGCAACGCCAATTCGGTGCGCATCGACGGTGTGAATGAGCAACGTGCAACGTTCCTTGCCCTTCATCAACACACTGATGTTGTGCATCCACGAGTTGTTGGATCGAAGTTGTCGGCGGCCAACCAGTTGAAACGAGCCGTCTGCAGGCTTAACGCCTTGGTCACTGAGGTATGTGCGCAAACGATCAAGGTCAGCAACAAGTGGAACCGGCATCAGCTCGATCTTGCCGGAAGGATTTCGAATGATGTTCGGCATTCTCGGCTGGAGCGCTCCGAGGTCGACCCCGTGAGGGTTTTCGATCAGTCGGTCGAGGGTGAGGCCATCCTCGCGAGCCCCGAATCCATCGCCGTATGGGCCTGTGCGCAGCATGATGTCCAACTGACGTTCCACACCGACCTTGCCATCAAGATGGCCTCGCAGTTCTTCCACGTCGCGCCCGCTCGTTGATGGGTTGGACGACTTTGATGCCGTGGTCAGCATGGCCGTGACGGCAAGCTCGTTGACCATGTGCGGATCAACGTCAGGCCCCATGCCTTGGGCGATGCCAGCCAGCCGGCAGAGGATCTCCCATTCGTCTGGCTGGCCATCATCAAGCGGCACTACGGGGGGTGAATAGTTGGCGACGTTGCGTACGTTGAATTGCGACAGCAACACGTCGTAGTGGCTCTTTTGCAGCGAAGAAGGCGCTGGGAAGATGACGTCAGCATGCTTCGTCGTTTCGTTGAGATACAAATCAACGGAGATCATGCATTCCAATGTTTGTAATGCATGCTCAAGCGCGTCACCGTTCGGCGTCGACAACACTGGGTTACCTGCCACGGTAACCAGCGCGCGTAGCTGTCCAGCACCCGGCGTTGCGATCTCTTCGGCCATCGCAGCAACCGGATACTCCCCCATGACTTCAGGCAGACCTCGCACACGGGTGTGTCCCCGTCCGACACGGAACCCTGGTCCGACGGGGCCGCTTCCATGGGTGAGCGCATTTCCTGCTGCGGGCGTGCTGAACATTGC
>JANMEI010000920.1:0-2853 GCA_031376865.1 Acidimicrobiia bacterium
AATTCATCGATCTGCCGCCGGTTCTGGATTCTTACTGGCGTCCGATACACGTCGGAACCGCGAGCCTCAGCTACGGCGTTGCTCTGGTGTGTTTGGTGGTTGGTGGCAACGTTGCGCTCGGAGGTATGCGTGGAGTCACTGCAGTCCAGGCCATGCAGTACGTCATCAAACTGTCGGCATTGGCCATCTCGGCAATCGTGATGTGGGTGGTGACGATTGGGTCTGATGGCTCATCTCCTTTCGCAGATCAGCCGGTCAAAACGTTGCGTCAATCCACCATCGAAGTTCGGCAAGATTCGGTCTTATCGGTTGAGGAACCGATAGCCATCACTGCATTCGGCGTGATCGACGGGACAACTATCGACGGGTCTCGGGTTCTTCTTCCAGGAAAGCACGGCATCGATCTGGGAACCCAAATCACGCTGCCCGCTGGCAGCCCGCTCCCGCAAACGGCAGTGAATTTCGTTGAGGGCAAGCGTTGGTATCTTCCGTTTCAGTCGGGTCCTCGACGTGAACATCCCGTTTACCTTGGCTTTTCGCTCATCATCGCCACGGCGTTGGGAACGATGGGCCTGCCCCACATCGTGACCCGCTTCTATACCAATCCAGATGGCCGCACCGCTCGTCGCACGATCGTGGTCGTGATAGCGCTGCTGGGTTTGTATTACATCTGGCCCGTGGTGCTCGGCGTACTCGGACGACGATGGGCACCGGATCTGCTTGTGGCTGGCGGAACCGATACGGTCGTCTTGCTGCTCCCCGAACGGGTCCTAGGGGCTGGATTACCAGCGCGCTTACTCACTGGGTTGCTCGCAGGGGGCGCCTTCGCCGCCTTTCTCTCGACGAGTTCCGGGCTGTTGGTTTCGGTTGCGGGGGCGGTCAGTCACGACCTGATGCGCGGTGGAGTTCGCCGATTTCGGATTGCTGCAGCGGTTGGTGCAGTGGTCACCGGTGCCCTTGGCCTTGGGGTGCAACGTTTTGAAATCAATGTTCTGGTTGGATGGGCGTTTGCGATCGCAGCGAGCAGCTTTTGCCCGTTGCTGGTCCTGGGTGTTTGGTGGCCAAAGTTCACCGCCTGTGGTGCCGCTGCCGGACTCGTGATTGGTGGGGGTTTCGCATCGTTGGCAATTGCGTTGACCATGGCAAATGTGCCCGACCCGCAGAGTTGGGTTGGCTCGCTGTGTGCTCAGCCCGCAGCATGGTCCGTGCCACTGGGTTTTGTCGCGTCTCTCGGTGTTTCGTCACTGACGCAACGCACAGTGCCTGCCAACGCGGCGGCCCTGTTAGCCCGTATGCACACCCCGGAACCGACCTCCCGGTAGCAACTTCCGGTGACGCTCGTCACGCTTCACCGTGCGTTCGTCGCAAAACATTCATGACGAGTTGCCGGGAAGGTGAACGGAGTTTCACACTCTGGCTACCCCGCTTGTGCGGAATCGGTTACTTGTCGATGGATGAACGTCGAGGGGTGATTGGTTCGGCGCAGCCTCACCACCGTGGAGTTCTCGCATGTCCAAACGTCAACACTCGTACCGGCGTGGCGTGATTGCCATCGCGATCGCCGTTGCAACCGCATCGATGGTCACCCCAACAGCACTTGCTGCCGCCAAAGCACCGAAGGCTGGCGACAAATGCGCACCAAATCAGGTCGGCAAAAAATCTGGCAACTTGACCTGCGTCAAAGAAGGCAGCCGTCGTAAGTGGGTTGCGGCCCCCGCAACCACGGTGGCCGCCGCAGGCACCACAGTCGCAGCCGCTTCAGGTGGTGCGACCGGTGGGGCTCCCATCAAGTTGGGTATCGCAATCGGTATCTCCGGCGCAAACACGGCCAACCTCGCCCAGGATCAGAAGATCGGCGTACAACTTGCTGAAAAGTGGGTGAACGCTAACGGCGGTATCAACGGCCGTAAGTTGCAACTCGTCATTCAAGACACCGCGGGCGACGAAGCCGGAGCGATTGCTGCTTTCAATGCGCTGATCGACAACGACAAAGTTGTTGGAATTGTTGGGCCAACCCTGTCGCAACAAGCATTTGCCGCAGACCCAATCGCTGAACGCAAGAAGGTTCCGGTGCTTGCACCATCGAACACCGCAGCTGGTATTCCTCAGATTGGCGACTACATCGCTCGAGTCTCGGCTGGCGTCGCTTCGTACGCGGGCAATGCAGTGAAATACGCTGCGAGCATCGACTCCTTGTCAAAGGCCGCTGTCTTCTTCGCCGACGACGATGCGTTTAGCCGGTCAGAAACGGTTGTGTTCCAAAACGCGGTCAAGGCAAACGGTCTGGAATTGCTGCCAGCTCAAACGTTCAAGGTGCTCGATACCGATTTCACCACCCAGGTCCAATTCGTACGGACCAACAAGCCCGATCTGGTCATCATCTCTGGTTTGTCGGGTGCCGCAAACCTCGTGAAGCAACTTCGAGACACTGGCTTTACTGGTTCGATCGTGGGCGGAAACGGCCTCAACGTGGTGCAAACCTTCTCGGTGTGCAAAGCACAGTGCGAAGGATTGATCGTTGCCCAGGCATACTCACCCGAGATTCCAGCCGATGGTGTCAACCAACAGTTCCGTGAGCTCTTCAAAGAAGAGCAAAAGCGTGAACCGGGGCAAATTGCCGCCCAAGCGTTTACCGGTGTGTTGGTATTTACCGAAGCCCTACGTGCACTTGGTAAAGCGGGAAAGCTTGACAGCGCACTCGAAGCCTTGCGAACCGATCTCAACAAGCAGATTCTTTCGGGCAAGTACGAAGCACCGTTGGGCGACATCAGCTTTACTCCCGAAGGCGACATTATTCAGAAGAACTTCTACGTCGCTCAAATCACCATGAAGCGTGGCGCCACAGGTGATGTG
>JANMEI010000933.1:0-2063 GCA_031376865.1 Acidimicrobiia bacterium
GGGAGAACTTCCACCCGCCCGCTACGGACGCTCCTACGACCAATCGTACGAGCGTCCCCAGCCGCGTCAGCCAATTCCATTGATATCGTGTCCATCCGCAAATCGGATCACCGAACGCCTACGCGCCGCCAGATGTCGCCGCCATGACGCTTACCGATTAACCCCCATCTCCGACCCCTCCGGTAATTGCTTCTGAAGCGGCGTGGAACCATTAGATGACGGACCTGCAGCTCGGTCGTCGGACTCAGCATCGCCGCGCGTTTAGGGTAGGACCTCAATCACCAAGGTGGTAACAACGCGCGGATCGGGGAAGGCATGTTCAATGCGGCTCCTGCACTGAGCGCGGCACTGAGCAACACCAACGACACCACAGACAAACGATCAGTCAGATCGAGAAAACCAAGTACACCTGCGACTATCAACATCAACCCTTGCGCCACCAGCAACAAATGACGACGATCAAACACATCAGCGAGCGCGCCAGAAGGCAGGGCCAACACGAACACAGGAAACGCAGATGCAGCCGCCAACAGCGACACGATGGATGCCGACGAAGACAGCGACGTCACCACCCAGGCTGCCGCAACACCATGCATTGCACTGCCAATGTTGGAGATCACGCCGGCGATCCACAACGCTCGAAAGACGGGACTACTCAACGGCGCCCACGCCCCCACCGACGCGGTTGAAGGTGCTTGGACGGCGGTAGACATCGGGCAAAAGTACCGGCTCACGAATTCAATCGGAACGCAGTGTGTTAGTCGTAGGTGGCTTCAACCCACCAATCGCCGCCTTCAAGTGCCAACACATGCGCGTGACCGTCAACTGTCACTACTTGCAATCGGGCACGTCGACGCGCAGCAACATGATCCCACCATCGTTCTTCAACCGGCCACGGCCCCGCCCACGATGCAATAGTCAACGATGGTCCCATCGAGCCCATGATGGATCTGGCCATCGAGAACCGCGCCGGTGCTGCCTCGAGTTGGCCCCGGCGGCTGACTTTGACCGGCCATCCGTCGGCGGTGCGCACATCAGCCGGGAGCGGTGGCGAATACACAATGGTGGGCAACGGTGTGGGTAACGAACCCGGCCACGGACGCGTTGCTGCAGGCTCTAACCCATCGCGAAGTTGCTCGGTGGTGTCGTCGCCCCATGGCACCAAACGAACCTGCTCGTGCACCACTCGCCCACCGCTTGGAGCGACGACTTGCACCGAGTCTGGCCCCAGCATGCCTTGTATTCGAGTGAACACTCGCGCTGCCCGTTCGTCGGCATCACTAGCACCACCCCAAAAGCCGAGCTGTCGTCCGGTGTCTGCATGCACTTCGTCAGGAGCTAACACGATGCGCACTAAGGACCGTGATCCACCATCCCAATCCTGCGTAGGGTCCGGACCAACATCGCCGACAAAGGTAGGATCATCTGCAAGCTTACGATTGTCAGCAGCGGTGTGGCCAACACGATCCATTGCCGCTTTGGCCAGCTCGTCACTCAGCCGACGCAACCAACCGTCAAGCTGCCAGCGAACTCGATCGGCCAAACCTTGCGCAGTAATGCCACCAGCAGCACCCGATCGTTCGTGACGCCACAATCGAACCAAATGGACACCACTACCGGTATGAGCCTCGATGCGAATACGGGTGCACGCCAACCCATTTTGTTGCAGACGTTGATGCAACTCTTCAGCCAAACCCTTCGCAACAAACGCAGCCGCGTCAACACGATCAATCGGAGGATCCAGATCCATTACCGCGGCTAGGTCGTCAGGGATCGGGGTGGGGTCCAACGGCATGTCGTCGTGTCCACCGGCTAGCGCATGCGCGTGAATGCCCAGCGGACCAAACCGGGCCAAGATATCGGATCGTTCCAATGCAGCAACGCTGCCCAGCGTGCGTAGTCCGAGCAGTCCCCACAGCTCGACCAATTCACTGAGGTCATCGGGATGCGACACCGCAGAACGGCCAGAGTGACCAGACCGACCGGTGCTTGCCGTGCGACCAGCTTTTCGATGCGCCCGACCATCACCCAGCCGGTCTGAACCAGAACTAATCAGCGCGCTG
>JANMEI010000030.1:0-2225 GCA_031376865.1 Acidimicrobiia bacterium
TGGTTTACAGCGGTGGCATAACGAATACAACGTACGCGTATTAGCTCGTCCGGGCGCCGTTCATATTGAAGACAAGTGGAAGCTGCTCGATGCTGTGGCTGGCGACGGTGCCGCCGGCGCGGGTGCATCGGTGGTTGGTACGCCCGATGACATGGTGGCAATGGTTCGACGATTGCTACTGACCACCGGAGGATTCGGTTGTCTGCTTGGTTTCGCGCACGACTGGGCCAACCGCGAAAACACACTGCGAAGTTGGGAACTGTTCGCCCGATATGTGATCCCTGAAGTGAATGGCATGCTGCGATCACTGCACGCATCGGCAGAGCATGTGATTGCCAACCAAGACGCCCTCATGAAGGGCGCCGGTGCCGCCATCGTTGCTCAGATCAAGAACACCCCCGGAGCGATGGATCAGTTCGCGATCACGCTTGCCCAGTCAGGGCGCGGCCCGTCCGCACCTGGGTCTTCGGCTGCAGCATCGGCAGCAACCGCAGCAACCGCAGCAACATAAAGACAGCCGATTTCCGGAGCCACATGCGACTCCATTTCTGACCCCTGCCAACACTCCGAGCTTTCGCCAACCACGCGAGCTTTCGCCAACCACGCGAGCTTTCGGGCAGCACTCCGGGCCGGTCTGACCGTCGTCCGCGAACCGCCCCCTGGTTTTGTCATACCCACCGTATTGACTGGGCTCATGAACAACTCACTCCTTCCGCAGCTGCCGACCACGTCATCCGATGCGGAGTGGGATCGGTATCGGACAGGCTTGCAATACTGCCTAAATCGCAGCGTCATCACCAAGGCTGAGTTCACTGAGTTGCTCGTCATTTCGTACGACGCTCAATTCAGCATTCCAACTTCGCCGCCGGTCTCAACGGTGGAACGATTGGTCCCCCAACCGGGCCACCTCCTCAACTTGGGCGGATCACGCCTTCGAGAAGGTGCTGTGCTCTTGATGCGCAATTTGCCAGTGGCCCAACATGGGCTCAGTGCTCCCGAAACGCTCTGGCATTTGCGACAAGCAGGGTTTTCGGTTGCGAGGGTCAAGCCGTTGGACGTCCTTCGAAAAGCCCTCCAGCAAGAGGTCACCGGGGTGATGAGACGTCACCCAACCCTGACACGTGAACATCGCAAGTATACGTACATATCTCAATCGCTCTCGACTCGAACCTTGCACCGTTGGACCCAACGGTTCCCCACCCTCGTGTCCCAGTCGACTCGTTTAGCCGGTTGACGGAAGCTCGCACGGTTGGCGAAAGCTCGCATGGTTGGCGAAAGCTCGTAGTGTTGGCAGGTATCAAAAGTGGAGTTGCGTGTGGCTCCGGAACGCGACAAACGGGCACCGAGGGCGCCCGTTTGTCAACAACTTGTGAGGCAGGCGGGCTACTTCACGCCGGAAGCTTCCAATGCTCGTCGGGTGAGGACACGGGCAAGATGCTTGCGGTACTCGACCGATGCGTTCAGATCAGCCGATGGCTCGGTGCCATCGGCAGCATGCTCAGCAGCCTCGGCAGCCGTTGCTCCTCCGGCCAAGGCAGCTTCGACCGCAGTGGCACGAATCGGGACCGATGCCATGTTGGTCAGTGCCACACCGACGTTGCCGTTCTGCTTGAAGGCAGCAACGCCGACGATCGCCCAGTCCTGCGCACGGCGGTTGAACTTCTGATAGTTGGCGCCAGCACCGGTGGTCTTTGGAACTCGGATCTCGGTGAGCAGTTCATCCGGCCCAATTGCGGTGGTCAAGAAGCCATGGAAAAAGTCCGCAGCCGCCACTGTACGCTCGCCTTTGGGGCCACGAATAACCATCGTTGCGCCCAAAGCAAGTGCAGCTGAGGGAAGATCCGAAGCCGAATCACCGTGAGCGATGGAGCCACCGATGGTGCCACGATGGCGAACTTGGTTGTCGCCAACATGATGAGCGACTTTGCCAAGCAACGGTACGTGTTCAGCCAACAGCGCGTTGGTTTCGACTTCTCGATGCTTGGTGAGCGCACCGATGGCGATGTGGTCGCCACCGTCACGGATGAACGACAGGTCCTTGACACGGCCAACATCAACTAACACCGACGGCGAAGCAAGTCGTAGCTTCAGCAACGGCACCAAGCTATGGCCACCGGCCAAAATTTTGGCATCTTCGCCATGCTCAACCAACGCCGCTACTGCAGCGTCGGCCGAATCGACCCGGAGGTACTCGAACTTTGCGGGAATCATTTCTGGGTTCTCCT
>JANMEI010000042.1:0-4206 GCA_031376865.1 Acidimicrobiia bacterium
GAAGAACACCTCTTCAGCAACAGTCGGGACAACGAAGGCTCGCCGAGCCATTCTCGCTGCCGGCATCACCGCAGTCATCATCGGTGGCGTGTTCGCCGCTCCCGCCGATGCAAGGCGTGGCCGAGGAAGTGACGATAACTCGTCCTCCGTCGCCTCGACCCCAGTCTCGACCCCCAACTCAACACCGGTGTCCACTCCGAGCTCAACGCCAGGATCAACACCGGTGTCTTCCCCAGTCTCCACCCCTTCTGTCAGCACTCCACGATCATCAGTCCCGACCACCATTGACGATGACGACGACCGACGCGACGACCGACGCGACGACCGACGACGCAACGGACGCAACAGTCGTGGCCGTGGTCGCGGCCGCGACTGAGTTACTTCCCGACCTCACGGCATAACCTGCAAACGTGTCCCGTCGCATTCCGTCACGATCTGCAAGATCGACTAGCGCAAGGTTGACTAGTGAAGTCTTTCGGTTCGCGGCGGCGGGGCTCGTTGCCGTCATGGCATTAGGCGCTCTGTTGCTCGGACTGCTCTCGCAAATCAGTACCAACGAAGCGTTGAGTTCGGCCCGCGAACGGGCTCGCATTGCCGGATACGGGGTAGTCGAACCCGTGACCTCGGGCGATCTGTTGCGAGACGGTGCCGCTCAAGCCGACGCCATCACCGTCCTCGATCAGCTCGTACTCGGCCGGGTCCTTTCTGAACAAGTAGTTCGGGTCAAAATCTGGACGACCGACGGAACAATTGTGTACGCAGACGAACGAAATCTGATCGGGCGTTCGTTTCCACCAAAAGCGGATCACGCCGCCGTTATCAAGAGCGGCCAAATCGACGCAGAACTGGCCGATACCAACTCACCAGAGAATGAATTCGAACGTGATTCGGGTCGACTGCTCGAGGTGTACATGCCGATTCGTGCAACCGACGGCACCCCGTTGATCTACGAACAGTACGAACGATACGACTCAATCGTTGGCAACAGTCGACGACTACTCGGACGACTTGCGCTTCCGTTGATTGGATGCGTTTTGCTACTGTGACTGGTCCAGCTTCCGCTCGCGCGTCGATAGGCGCGACGGGTCCGGCAAGCCGAGTCTCAGCACGCGACCCTGGCCGAACAAGCAGTGACTGCTTCAGGTCGAGAACGACAGCGCATTGCCGCCAACCTCCACGATGGAGTCGTCCAAGATCTTGCAGGGTTGAGTTACGAGCTCTCCGCGCTGGTTGCGCGCACCGAGCCAGGGCCAACCCGAGACTCGATCGCCCGAAGCGCAGAAATCGCACGAACCAGCATGCAACGGGTTCGGACTTCGCTTGTTGAATTACATCCACCATCGGTGAAATCGCTGGGTCTTGCGGCCGCAGTCGAACAATTGGCAGAACCATTACGAAGGGCAACCATCGACGTCGATATCTCGGTTGATGATCGCGACGTCAGCGAAGAAAGCCAAGCGTTGCTGTATCGGATCGCGCACGAACTGCTTCGTAACGTCGGTGAACATGCCGCGGCGACACGTGCATCGGTCATGATCGATCACGATGACCACAACACCACCATGATCATCAGCGACAACGGCCGCGGTATCGATGTCTCGCAACAAGAAGCACGGCGAGCCGAAGGTCATCTCGGGATGGAACTTCACCGGGCTCTCGTCGTGCAGGCGGGTGGTGTGATGCGGGTTGACTCGGTACCAGGCGACGGCACCACGATTACTGTGGAGCTTCCGACATGATTCGTGTTGTTTTATGTGATGACCACTTGATCGTTCTTGCTGGGCTTGAACGGTTGGTATCAACATTCGCTGATGTCGAAGTATGCGCAACCGCCCGGAACGGGTTTGAGGCGATCGATGCAGTTGGACGCACCTCACCCGAAGTCTTGTTGATCGATTTGCAGATGCCTGAACTCGATGGCGTCGCAGCAACCCGGCGAATCCATCAACAGTTTCCAAGTACACATATTGTTGTATTGACTTCGTTTTCTGACCGAACTCGAATCGAAGCGGCGCTCGAAGCGGGCGCTGTTGGATACCTCCTCAAAGACGCGACCGCTCTCGAACTGGAAAGTGGCATCCGCGCCGCCGCACGAGGTGAAGCACCACTGGCACCAAAGGTTGCCAAAGTACTGATGACCCGCAGCGAAGCTCAAACGCTGTTGTCGGCTCGGGAGCGCGATGTCCTTCAGTTGGTAGCAGCCGGTATGTCAAACAAGCAGATTGCTCGCAAACTCAGCGTCGCCGAGGCAACGGTGAAGGCGCACCTCACCGCCATCTTTCGCACCATCGGTGTTGACAATCGAACGCAAGCCGCACGTTGGCTCGGCGAGCAGAACGACGGCTCAACATGATTGTTCGTTTCCCTCACTCGGTGCTGCGCCGCTTCGGACATTACGCAACGATTGCAACGCTTCTCATCGGACTGATCACAGCACTTCCCGCCCACGCAGATGACAACTCTGGCAAAGGGTCGTCCGGATCAGGATCGGGTTCAGGATCAGGATCCAATTCCGGAAAGGGCGGCGGCAAGGGCACCGACGACAGCACCGTTCCCGGATCGGTCTCGGCACCTGGTTCTACGCCAACCACCCAACCCGTGACCATTCCCCCAGGAGGAGCGGCACCACCCTCCACGAATGCTCCGGTCTCGGCTTCGCCACCAGTCCGGATCAAGCGAGACGTCAAGTGTGGGAAATCGAAGATGGAACTCGACATTCGCAGTGACGGCCGGACTGTTGAGTTGAAGTCGCGAATTCAACCCGATGATAAGCGCACATGGATTGTGAGCATTGTGCGGGATCGCACCATCGTGTGGAAAGGAAAGGTTGAACGTGCCCGACTCGAACGGACCTTCGCAGATCTTCCCGGGTCTGAGATGATCAACGTCCGATTTAGTAACAGCAGCGGCACGGTTTGCAGTGCCAGCGCCACCTTGCCTGGATAAACGCTTATCGTTCGGTAGTGCCTTCAAAACGAGCGCAACGAATGCCTCGGGCCGCGAGCTCTTTGAGAAACGGTGTGCTGTCAACAAACTGCCCCAAACCAAACGCACCACTCGTCGCTCGCTCATTCCGAGCAGTTCCGCTCACTATCGCACCGATAGCCAAAGCGGCAACCGCACCGGCAGCCACAGATGGGCGGTCCATGCAGGCCAACACCACCGAGTTTTCTTCTCCACCCAAACTGCCGCGGACTTCGACACGAACTGCCCCCGGACCTGCCTCGGCATGAGGCTTTCTCAACATGGGAAGGCGCGACGTCAAACGATCGCGGCGAGTAGCTGACACCCGTCCGCTCAACCGATCGGCTTCAGGAAACAACCGATGCAACAACAACGCATCGGGCAACGAGGCCCGGTAGCAATCTGCCCCACCAATCGGATCGGGAAACCACACCAACTCTCGGCCGCTCCCACCCGGACGTTTGAGCCACTGCCCGTCGCGCCAGTCGATCGACTCGGACGACAACGCCCCGTGATGCTGCCGTGCACATGCCGGGCCCGCGGTGCCGAGCTTCGCCGTATGAATTTCGCGAACAACATCAAACAACTGGGCCGCGTGGGTAGCCAGCACATCGGTCAACCCCGGAGCAAAGCCCGCCGACACCACTAACGCAACCCCGGCCGTCACAGCCAGATGATCGAGGTCCAGCAGCGCTTGCACATCTGGGACCGAATCAGATGTCGTGACCACCGCCACCCCGGCTTCGACACACCTGCGGGCGAGTTGATGCTGGTCCGGAGGTGTGGCGAGAAGGACCGCTTGGAGCGAACCAAGATGATCGAGGACAGTTCCGGCGCCGGTGCGAACGCGAGATCCCAGCGACTGGGCGAGTTGCGCCGCAACAAGTGGATCGTCGTCGAAAAGCATCACTTCTGCCACACCGGGAACGGTTAACAGTTGCCGAGAGGCCCTGGCTCCGACGGTCCCACAGCCGACGACGGCGACCACAGCAGTCTGGGCGGGTTGTCCCACAAAAATCTCAGCTAACGAAGATCTGGGCCGGATAGCTCTCGCCATCCACCCGTCTTTGGCGCAACCCCACCGGAACCACGCAACCTCAGCACCATCGCCACCAATCCAGCAAGACCAACAGCGGTGAGGGCACGGCGTAAAGCGTTCACAATGGGTCCAACTCCTGGGTACAACTTCTCCGTATTGAGCGGGCACCGCACGAGTCAATCCACAAGGATTGACGCAATCGC
>JANMEI010000077.1:0-1719 GCA_031376865.1 Acidimicrobiia bacterium
AGGCCGACGAAATCTCGTAACCTATCCGGCGAACGGTCGCGCCAGATTTGGCGTGTGAACAACGCTTTGTTGATCTCAACCGTCTTGATCGGATGTCCTTATGAGCTCACTCATCGGTCGCGACCTCGCGGTTGACCTAGGCACTGCAAACACGCTCGTGTTTGAACGCGGCCGGGGCATAGTGCTCAATGAACCTTCCGTGGTGGCAGTCAACGTTCGCGACGGTCGTCCATTGGCGGTCGGTCTTGAAGCAAAACGGATGCTTGGACGTACCCCAGACCACATTGAAGCAATCCGACCGCTCAAAGATGGCGTCATCGCCGATTTTGAGATCTGCGAAAAAATGCTTCGCTATTTCATCCACCGTGTTCATCAGAGGAAGTTTTCCAAGCCTCGTATGGTGATTTGCGTTCCGTCCGGTATTACCGGAGTGGAAAAGCGGGCTGTCGAAGATGCTGCGCAGTACGCCGGTGCAGGCCTCGTCAAAATCATCGAAGAGCCCATGGCAGCAGCGATTGGCGCTCGACTTCCTGTGC
Source organism: Acidimicrobiia bacterium (assembly GCA_031376865.1). Lineage (GTDB taxonomy): Bacteria > Actinomycetota > Acidimicrobiia > Acidimicrobiales > JANYDT01 > JANNBN01. The sequence continues at coordinate 537 of JANMEI010000077.1, forward strand.
ACGAACCGACGGGCAACATGGTGGTCGACATCGGCGGCGGCACTACCGAAGTGGCGGTCATTTCCCTCGGCGGTATCGTCACATCTCAGTCCATCCGCGTTGCTGGCGACGAAATCGATGAAGCAATCATCAACTTTGCTCGTAAAGAGTTCGATCTCGCCCTCGGTGAACGAACCGCTGAGGAGGTCAAGATTTCCCTTGCGAGCGCTTCTGAACTGGAACAAGAACTGCAAGCCGAAGTTCGCGGCCGCGACCTTCGCACCGGCCTCCCGAAGACCGTGACGATCACCACTCAACAAATTCGTGAAGCAGTTGCCGAGCCGGTTGCGTCGATCTGCGATGCAGTTCGATCAACACTCGATAAGACGCCACCCGAGCTAGCCGCTGACATTCTCGAAAAAGGAATCATGCTCACTGGCGGCGGTGCCATGTTGGCCGGGCTCGGCCGTCGGCTGGCTGACGAAACCGGTATGCCAATCCGGATCTCCGAGCATCCGCTTTATGCCGTCGCCTATGGCAGCGGTCAATACCTCGAAGAGTTCGATAAGGGCAGCCGGTTTAGCTACCGCCGTTAACGGCATCGTTGAGCGTGGGTGCGGCTGTGGAAACGCCACTCGACACTAAGCTGTTCGAGTGGCTGAATTTAGGGGAACCCGATCAGGCTGGCCCGGCCGAAAATCAGGGTCACGGCGCCAAGGTTCACGAGGATCAGGACGGCCAGCGCGTACCCGCTCGTCGCTGACGTTTTTCGCATTGCTGTCGATCACGCTGATCGTTATCGGTCAATCGTCTCCATTCGCCGGGGTCCGGGGAGCTCTCGGTGGAGTATTTGCTCCGGTCAAGTCAGTGGGCGGCACTATTAGTCAGCCGTTCGGCAACGTGTTCGAGGCAATTGGCGCCCGGAATGACCTCAAAGATGACAACGAAGACCTGCGGCGTCGGCTCAACGAAGCCCAAACCAAGCTCGGTGCTGCGGAAGATGCTCTTCGTGAACGCCGCGAGGTCTTGGCGATGGACGACCTCGAAGAAATTACGTCGCTCAAAAGCGTCAAGGCCCGCGTCGCATCATCGTCAATGGACAACTTCGACATGACAATCGAAATCGATCGTGGCACCCAGGACGGTGTCCGAGAGGGGATGCCCGTTGCTGCTGGCATCGGCTTGGTTGGTCAAATCACCGTCG
>JANMEI010000087.1:0-7194 GCA_031376865.1 Acidimicrobiia bacterium
AGTTCGGTTTGTCCGAACACGATGGATACCTTCGGTCCTAACGCGTCGATTCGTCGCACGAGCGGTGCTGGTACCGGCGCGCCGCCGGACATGATGGTGGTGAGCGACGACAGGTCACGAGTGGCCAGTGTTGGGTGATCGAGCAGCGCAATCAACATGGTTGGCACGCCAGCAACCAGCGTTGGACGGTATTGCTCAATCAAGTCAAGCACCAGGCCGGGGTCAAATGCGGGCACGAGCACCATGGTGCCGCGCATCCATACGGGCCCCAGTGTGCCCAACACACATCCTGCTGTGTGAAACATCGGCATCGGGTTGATCGCAACGCTGCCGGTTGGAAAAGACAGGTTCTCATATACAAAGCGCGCATTGTTGCTGAGCCCTCGATGATGCAACAACGCTCCTTTCGGAAAACCCGTTGTACCCGAAGTGTATTGAATCTGAGCGGCATCCGTCGCCTGAACCGTTGGCAAGGTGACCGACTGATCCGCTGAGTCGAGAAACGTGTCGAACGTGTTGATGCAGATCGTATGGCGGATCGTGCCCACCTCGTCGGAGACCGTGCGCGCAATGCTGGCCACATCAGTTCCGCGTAGTTCGTCGGTGTGGATGAGCCCTGATGCTCCGGATTGCCGAGCAATGTACGCCAGTTCTGGTGCACGCAGCGCGGGGTTAGCAGTCACCAGTACCAAACCAGCGAGAGCGCAACCAAACTCAAGAAGCACCCATTCAGGAACGTTAGGTGCCCATATCACTACCCGTTCACCTGGCGAAAAGTGATGGAGTAAAGCCCTGGCTGTCCATTCTGACTGAGTGAGGAGCTCAGAATAGGTCCAGGTGCGCCGAAGCGATGTATCCGCAAACCCGGCAACGAGTGCAATCGTTTCCGGTGCCTCGGCTGCTGCGTCGCGAAGCAGTTGGCCGATGGTGATGTCGGTAAGAGGTCGTGAAACATCGGCGTCGTGAAATGAAGGGAGAGACATTGGGGGGCTCCTAGTACGAAATCGGGCGAGTGGGGGAAAGGAGTTTACGGGGCGAGTTGGATGGCGAGCCAGCGATTGATGTCGTCGACTGCGTGACGAGCAACCGAGACCGATCGGGCAAACGCGTCGAACCCGTGGATCGCCCCCGGGTACACATGCAGTTCTGTGGCAACACCCGCGTGGACGAGCCGAGTGGCGAAGTCAATATCTTCGTCGAGGAACCCGTCCAAGGTGCCAACCATGATGTATGTCGGAGGAAGATTCGAAAGATCGGTAGCCCGGGCCGGGGCAGCGTAGAAGGGAACGTCGTCTGATCCGGCTGTTCCTGATAGGTAGCTATTCCACCCGAACCGATTCGAGGCAGGGTTCCACACTGGTGCGTCGTGCCAACTTGAGGAAGTGGTGTGCAGGCGATCATCGATCATGGGGTAGATGAGCAACTGAAACGCAACCGGGATTTCCCCGCGGTCGCGAGCAAGCAGCGCCAGCCCTGCAGCAAGGCCACCCCCAGCGCTGGCGCCCCCGATCCCGATATGCAACGGGTCGATACCTAACTCAGCAGCATGTTGATAGGCATACAATAAGCCCGCATAGCAATCTTCGAGTGGGCCGGGGTACGGTGTCTCTGGAGCCAATCGATAGTTCACCGACACCCCAATGCAGTTGAATCGGGTGCAGTACTTTTCGAATCGTTCGTCGTCACGCTGAGCGGTACCCATCACGAGGCCGCCTCCATGCATGAAATACACACACGGCAGCGGGCCGGGGCTGTCCGTTGGGGTGTGTATGCGCAGAACCACATCTGGGTCGCCTGCTGCCCCCGGGACAGACCGCTCGCTGATTGTCACCTCACCGGATATGGAATACGGCACTTCGGTGGCAAGGACAGCACGCCACGTGTCGAGGTTCTCGGCGTCCAGCGAGATATCGAAATTGGGCAGTTTGGCGCGGGCCGCAGCCAACTCAGGGTCAATCAAGTGAGCAACGCTGGGTGATGTCATGGGCCGAAGCTAGTGGGCGAATCACGACCTCTCCAAGGTCAGGTGGCTCAGAAACGAAAAAAGATGAGCGTTCTCACTAAAGGTTAGGGATTGGTGAGCCGATGTAACTGTTGTGAATCACGACGACGGTACTGGACCGACATTCACCCTTACGGGATCAGATTTACGCATCGCGTCGTCACAGTTGCTCGACACGCTTCCCGACGCCATCGTGGTTGTCGGTCCTGATCTCAACGTCACCTATCTCAATCTCACCGCACGCAAAGTGTTTGGCGGTGGCGATGAAAATCGGGCACAGGCGGGCATCAGTGGTTTGGATCTCATTCATCCCGAGGATCGAGCGCATGTGTTGGAACGGTTGGCTCAGTTACTGGATCAACCGGGTGGTCACATGACCGCCGATTTTCGGGTTGCACATCATGACGAACCCGACGGGTGGAAGCCTGTCGAGGCAAACTGCACCAACTTGTTAAACGACCCGGTCATACAAGGGTTGGTGGTCTCGTTTCGCGATCGCAAATTGGAACACGTGATGGCCACCTCTGCGCAACGACTGGGCCGGGCCCTCGAACGCACCAGCGACTTGTTGTTGTTGCACGATCGACAAGGAACGTTGCTGTTTGCTAACGCAGCTGCGCGGTCGTTTCTGGGCACGGTCCTCACGAGTGCTCCGAACGGAGGATGGCCATATTCGGAACGCACCACTGAGTTCATGACCTCGGTTATTTTGCCGTCCGCAAAATCGAATGGCTCTTGGGATGGCGAAGTGACGACAGCAGATACGTCTGGTGTCGAACATGTTTTGTCGCTGGTGGTCAGTGTCGATAGCGACGGCACCTGCGTGATCACCGGTCGCGATGTCACCGCGCAACGACGATACGAGTCCGATCTGACGTTTCGAGCCACGCATGATGCGCTCACCGGGCTACCGAACCGAGCCGCCTTGGTCGAGTTCCTCGAAAAGTCGGTGACCGATAACGCGTCGGGTGCCAATCCTCGACTCGCCGTGCTCTTCGTGGATCTCGATCGATTCAAGCTCATCAACGACAGCTTGGGCCATCATTACGGTGACCAAATGTTGACCTCTGTGGCTGAGCGTTTTCAGGCCGTCATTCGACAGCCCGACATGCTGGTTCGGCTCGGCGGCGATGAGTTTGTCGTGATCGTCAACGACGCAACGGGGACCGCTCCGATGAAAGAGGTTGGTGCCGAGATTGCGGCTCGGCTCCACAGCTCGTTGCACGAGCCGATCATGCTTGGCGGCACTCCGGTGTTTGGCTCGGTGAGCATCGGCATTGCGATTCAAGACGGTCAATTGTCAGGCAACGATCTGCTTCGTCGATCTGATCTGGCGATGTTTCGGGCTAAGACCTCAGGGCGGTCTCGCACCGAGTGGTTTGTGGAGACGATGGCAACCGAAGCCGAGCGCGGATTCGCAGTCGAAAGCCAGCTGCATCGAGCGTTGGATGCCAATGAGATATTTGTTGCATACCAGCCGGTTATCGAGTTGCCCTCTACGGGCGTGATCGGTTTCGAAGCGTTAGTGAGGTGGCGCCGCGACGGCGAAGTGATTGAGCCAGCGTTGTTCCTCGCTATTGCTCAAGAATCAGAACTCATCATGAGGATTGACTCGTTCGTGTTGAATGAGGCATGCCAACAATTGATGCGTTGGTCGGCGGAGTTTCCGCACCACCAGCACCTTCACATTGCGGTCAATTTGTCGGCCAGACAGCTCGCTCGCGGTGATCTGGTTGACGTGGTCGCCAATGCGTTGGCCCAGTCCGGGCTTGCGGCGGAACGGCTGGTGTTGGAGATCACCGAAGGCAACCTGATGACTGATCTTCGAGCAACCATTGCTGCACTGGAAGGTATCCGCGCCCTTGGCGTTCAATTGGCGATCGATGATTTTGGAACCGGGTATTCGTCGTTGAGTTACCTGCAACGATTTGGTGCGCACACGGTGAAGATCGATCGAACCTTCATCGAAGGTACCGATGTCAACGAACCTGATACGCGAATTGTCGAGGCAATCATTGGCCTCGCCAACACGTTTGGCATGACAACGGTTGCTGAAGGTGTTGAAACGCTCGAACAGTTTGAACGAGTCAAAGCACTTGGTTGCGGTGCCGCTCAGGGCTACTTGTTAGGTCGTCCGATGCCAGCTGATGAAGCGAGTTCGGTGCTGGTCAAGGGAATCGATCTGAGTGGAGTGTTGCACGGCAGCGCTATTCATTGACCGTTGGTAGACCGTATGCGCGCAGCTCATTTCCGATGCGAGTGCGAAGTGACGACGAAGCGTATGAAACGTCGAGTGCAGCGAGTTGCATCGAGTGGATGTCAGCCAGGCTCACCTGATGATGTTGGTGCACCAATGTAAGTTCGGTGGTGATATCGGTTGCGAACATGCCTGGATCGTCGGTGTTGATAGTGATCCTGAGGCCAGCATCGAGCAGCTCTCGGATCGGGTGTTTCTCGATCGACTCGCACACGTTCAACAACACGTTGCTCGTTGGGCACACTTCGAGTGGCGTGCCGGTGTCGCGAAGTCGAGCAACCAGCTCACTATCTTCCAAACAGCGAACCCCGTGGCCGATACGTTCGGCCTGAAGGTTGTCGAGTGCTCCAACAACGGATGCGGGACCCTCCGTTTCACCGGCGTGCGGTAAGGAGTGCAGTCCCAACGACCGGCCTCGTGCGAAAGCCTCTGTGTATGGCCCCGGGGGGAATCCCACCTCGTATCCGCCCAATCCGATGCCAATCAGTCCATCGGGCGCGTGACGACTCGCCAGAAAATCAGTTGTGACCGTTGAATCGCCCCACTCAAGATCGCGTGGAATGTCGATCACCCAAGCCAACTCAACACCATGCTCTGCGCTGGCACGATGTCTACCGGCACTGAGCGCCTCACCATATTCATCTGGGTTCATGCCCGACGTGAGGTGAGTGAAGGCCGTGGTGGTGACCTCTGCGTACCTGACGTTGTCATGAGCAAGCTGCTGAGCCAGTGCGACAACAATCGTTTCGAGGTCGTGGCCTGTGCGAATCAGTTTGAGACCAAAAATGAACTGACGGGCAAAATCAGGAAATCCATCGAAACTAAATCGGTCAGGCAATCCGTCTGGCCACACTTCTGACGTGTCGGCCCCATGCCGCTCGGCGAGTAATCCAACGGTGGTTGGGCTCATGGACCCTTCGAGGTGGAGGTGCAGTTCAACTTTGGGCAGCCCCGCAATCCAATCGGTGACGTGTGGTGCGGAGGGCGACGGGGACTGCGGTTCGTTCGACACCCACAGACTTTACGGCCAAACTGTTGTCTTATGACTGGCGAACTCTGTACCACTCCGTTCGGCAGCTTTGCATTGGACCGCATGCCGGTAGATCGAACCGGGACACTTCGAGCGTGGGATGGAGCTGACCTGTTGCTCCTTGATGCAGTGTCGCAGCTGACTGGCGGGTCGGTTGGCGGGTCGGTTGGCGGGTCGGATAGGAAACAGCTTCGGGTCGCGATCTTTGGTGACAACTTTGGTGCACTGAGCATCGCGCTCAACCATCTAGAAACCTGGACGGTGACCGACTCACTAGTTGCTGATCGAGCGCGGCGAGCCAATCGAAGTCGCAACGGGCTCGACCGCGACAGTCGACGCCTGTCATCCGTTACGAGCGGTGTCGAGTTGGTGGCGGCGCTCGGCGGGCCGGTTGATGTTGTTGTCTGGAATGTCGAGCGTGAAACACAGGTACTGAGCCACGTTGCGTCGTTAGTGTCGGCCATCTGCCATGGATCGTCGGTGGTGTTCGCCGCGGGCATGGATAAGAACTTGCCACCGAAAACTGCAGAGATACTTCGCAAGCTGGGCGATGTCACGACACATCCCGGCCGACGTAAAGCCCACCTGTTTGAGCTTCGGCCCACTGCAGGGTCGACACAACTCGATCCGTATGTACCCACATCACCTGTGGTCGTTGACGTGCCCGAGTACCAGTTGAGACTTGCGGCGGGGCCAGGCGTGTTCTCGGCCGACCGATTTGATCTTGGTACAAGGTTGCTCGCTGAAGAAGTGATTGCGTTGCCTGAGATCCTTCCGGATGCCCTTGAGGTGGTCGATTTGGGGTGCGGCTCTGGGGCGCTTGGGATGTTGGCGCTGCGGGCGTTGCCTGAGGCAAATGTTCACTTCATCGACGAATCTGCCCATGCGGTAGCCACTGCCGAGCAAAATGTTGTGCTCAATGCGTCGACCTTGGGGCCTTCGGACTCGCTTCGCTCGCCACTCGATCGTTCGCGTTTCCTTCAGTCAGACATCTTCGCCAGCACCGACCTTCCCGAGATAGATCTCGTGCTGTGCAATCCACCGTTTCATCATGCGAACGCAATGAACGATGAAGTGGCATGGCAGATGTTTCAACAAAGTCAACGAGTGCTTCGCCCCGGCGGCGAACTCTGGGTAGTGGCCAACCGACACCTTGGCTACCACGACAAACTTGCGCGCATCTTTGAGGCCACTGCCCAGATGTCCTCGCATCCCAAGTTTGTCGTCATCGCAGCCCGCACCTAAGACTTGGTCGGCCTGTCGGTCTGAAATCACGAATCGCCGCCCGGTTTGGTTGTCAAGGATCGAGGTGGGAAGTCGGGGGAAGTGTGTTTGGGGAGTTGTGTTGGGGAAGTTGGTTGGGGGCTGGGTTAGCCGGTTTCGTGTTCGTGTTGGTGGTGGCCTTGACCGCCTCGGCATTTCCACCTGAGATTGGACAGGTCTGTTTCGCCGCCGTTGGTGTACCAGATGACGTGGTGTGCGTCGGATTCCAATGCTGAGACGTTGCAGCCATCATCGTCACACGTTTCGCTGTAGACGAGCATTGCGAGTTTTTGTAGTTCGGTTGCTACTCGTTTGTTTCTCCCGAAGACAAGCCGGGCCGGGTTGGTCCCGTCACGGATGGCGGCGTACACATCGGCGCGGGCCATGACTGTTAACGCGTCGTTGAGCGGGATGGGTTGGTCCGGTACAACGTGTGCTTCGAGTGTTTCGGCGTCGATCATGACGATGACCGATGGTTTCCCGGTTGTCCGGGCACCGTGCATGAACTCGACTACTGCGTCAGCGAGACGCCGTTCATAGGGTTCATCGGCGTGACCGCCAAGCACATCAGCCCGTTCGGGGTGTTTGGTTTTCCAGGCCCGGTCGGATAGTTCAGTGATGATGGTTTTGAACTCGGTACCC
>JANMEI010000847.1:0-1831 GCA_031376865.1 Acidimicrobiia bacterium
CAAGCCTTGGACGGGCCGAACAGCTTGCCCGTTCGCCACATCGACAGCCGGTAGCAACGTGAAGGTCACGATCTCAGCCTATCGAGGATTGCTTCGGCGGGGTTGGCGCTCTGCTTACAGCAATTGTCGAGGGCGTTGGTGAGACCGTGGTGAAGATAATCCGTATGTGTATATACTGAGTACTACTATGGTTGTTCCAAGAAGCCGGAAGGCGAGAGCCGCTCGAAAACGCAAGCGGCGGATGGAAAGTGTTGAGCACGATCTGAGCGTTGCGCAATGGGCTGCGCTGAAAGACGCGTGGATCGGTTGTGCGTACTGCGGTGTGACAGACAAACCAATGCAACGTGATTGTGTTCTTGCCCTCTCCCGTGGCGGGCGCTACACGCTCAAGAACATTGTCCCTGCATGTCGTTCGTGTAACACCAGCAAATGCAACGACGAGGTGACCAGTTGGATGCGTCGCAAACGCCTTGACGAACGAGCGTTCCTCCTTCGCCACCTTGAGGTTCAGGCGACCCTCACTGGAATCTTGTCCAACGAGTCGACCGGGTAGTTAACTGGATCCACAACAAACGCTCCGTGAAAGGCACCATGAACAACACAGGTGATGCTCAGTTCTGGGATTCCTACGCGGCTGGCGTCGCAAGTGTTCCTGCGTTTCTGGTGGCCTTCGCAGAACGAGCGTTGGCCGAGGCTCACCTTGCCCCAGGCTGCACCGTGCTTGACATCGCCACTGGTGCCGGCACGATGGCAGTGGTCGCCGCCCGAGCTGGATTCGACGTAGTCGCTACGGACTTCTCACCTGCGATGGTCGAGCGGGTAGGCACACCAGATTGCAAATATTCAGTGTCGCGTGATGGATGGCCAGGCCATGGACCTGCCCGATGAATCATTCGATGCGGCATTTTCGATGTTCGGCATCACACTGTTTGATGACTGGCGGGTCGGACTGGCCGAAATGGCTCGGGTCCTTCGGCCGGGCGGGACTGGCACGATTGGAACCTGGGCGTTACCGGGTGGCGCAGCGGGCAGCCGACTCCTCTACCAACTGTGCACGGAACTGTTTCCCGATCTTCCCGAGCCGGTGACGTTGCCGGGCCTCCTCGAGATGCGCGATCCCGACAGGCTCACCGCAGCGATGACGGCGGCAGGATTTGTCGATGTTCGTATTGTTGAAGATACGCAATCCGCCGTGCTTGAGGCAGCTGAGTTCGACGATCCAGATCGACTATTCATGTTCAACTCGCAATGGCAGCTACTCGGCCCAACTGAACGGACAACAATCCTGTCGGCGATCACGTCACGACGAACAACTACCGACGCCTACCTGGTCCCATCGACGGCGTTCATTGCAACCGCCCACCGACCAGTTTCACATCCATGATCGGAACTTCCATGAGGCCTTCCCTCAATGATTATGTGCTCTTCCAGGTTTGATCCTGTAGCGCATTTATGGCCAGAGTTGAATGGTTGGTCGATTGGATGGCAGCGAGTCTGCAAGCGTGTTGAGATCTGCGTCGTCGCCGGTGAGGATCGAATCTCTCAATCGAACCGCAAGGACCACGAGATGTGCATCGACGACATCGACCGTGCCTGAACGTGCGAGGAGAAGGCCCACGGCTCGTCCGTCATCTAGGGGGTGAATTTCGACAGTTTTCAGAAACGCAGATAGTCGAGCCTGGCGAGAGCCATTGCGCCAGACCTGCCCAATAACCGGGTCGGTGGTGTGCATCGCAATTCGTCGTCGTTGCAGTGCGGTAACCAGTGCCCGAGCTGACTCCTCGTCGCGATCGACCGATATCAAAAATCCTGCGTCGAGAATCACAACTTG
>JANMEI010000102.1:0-2503 GCA_031376865.1 Acidimicrobiia bacterium
AGTTCGGTGTGCAGGCCTCGCAGCCCTTAGATGAACGCGTACTCGAGCGCACCGGTCTGCGCGCCGCGTTGGCTTACCTGCGAATAGGGGTTAATCAAACGGTCGCTGCAGCAGGCGACATCGTGGAGATTCTTCGACGGCCTAGCCGCGGTTTGCCCCAGTGGTTTCCTGATCGGTTGAAACGCAAAAAAGCGTGGTCGATGTCAGATCTTCGATCGCTCGGCACCACCATGACTGATCGCGAAGCAGAAAAACTCGACCGGCTCATTGATGATCTCGAAACGGTCCGTCGCAAAGCCCGCAACGGCAACACCGCGTCGGTGCTCCGAGCAATTCGTGACGATGTTGGTTTGGACTCGGCCATGGAATTGCTCGACAAGTCCTCGGGTGCAGAGGGCTCAAGTCATCTTGACGACCTCGATGCGTTGCTGCAGGTAGCCGCACTCGAACCTGACCCGGCAAAGTTCGAACCGTGGTTGCGCACATGGTTAGTGAAACGCGAGGTCCCGCTGACGAGTCGCAGCGAAGGACCCCAGCAAAACGAAGGCGTCACGTTGGCCACCGTGCACAAGGTCAAAGGCTTGGAATGGGATCGGGTCATCGTGTTCGGTGTCAACGCCGGAGTGTTCCCTCACCGTCTCTCGGAGGACGAAGAAGAAGAACGTCGGGTGCTGCACGTTGCCATCACCCGCGGCCGTGAGCGGGTAGTGGTGTTGGCCGATCTGGCTCGCCCCTCTCCGATGCTCGGCGAGTTCAACGGAACCGCGGTAGTCAAAGCAAAAGCAGCCCGCGCTGTTCCGGGCATCAACAAACCAGCGGATGCGCTGGGCACGAAGTCCACGGGGCCCGTGTTGTCCGCCGATGAAGAGATGCTGTTCGAAGCCTTCCGTGGGTGGCGCACCGCAAAGGCCAAAGCCGACAAAGTTCCGCCCTACATCATCATGTCGGATCAGACACTGAAAGCAATATGCGCAAAGAAGCCAACCACGTTGGTGATGCTGTCGCGCGTTGCCGGCATTGGCCCAACAAAGTTAGAAAACTATGGCGAAGAACTGGTCGCCATTGTGCAGACCGTGATGGAGCAAGCGTAAGGCTGTGATCAAACCAGGGTCAGGTGTGACCAGGTGTGTGATCAGGTGTGTGATCAGGTGTGAATGATGGGGCACGTGATCGTTCGGGTGATGCCCTGAATCATTTGCACCTTGGTCACTACGATGGGGCCAAGATCATCCAACGTTTCGGCACTGGCTTTGATGATCACGTCGTACGAGCCAATCAACTCGTCGGCCTCAGTTACACCTGGAAGGGCCCGAGCCGCCTGCGCTACCGCAGCGGCACAACCCACTTCGGTCTGGACAAGGATGTATGCATTGACGGCCATGTGCCCAGTCTACGGGCTATGGCGAGCGAGGTTGCCGCACAGGGCCAGTAGGTTCAACCCATGGAATTTAGATTTCTTGGCAATAGCGGTCTCAAAGTTTCGGCAATCAGTTACGGCAATTGGATCACCCATGGCAGCCAGGTCGAAGAGGCTGCTGCCAATGCCTGCGTGAAGCGAGCCCTCGATCTGGGCATCACCACGTTTGACACGGCCGATGTCTATGCCGGGACGAAGGCCGAAGAAGTGTTAGGTCGAGCGCTTGCAGGGCTGACTCGAACCGAGCTCGAAATCTTCACCAAGGTCTATTGGCCAACCGGCAAAGGACCCAATGCACGCGGCCTGTCGCGCAAACACATCTGCGAAAGCATCGACGGATCGTTGAAACGCTTAAGAACTGACTACGTTGATCTGTACCAAGCCCATCGCTACGACTACGACACGCCGCTCGAAGAGACCATGGTTGCCTTCGCTGATCTGGTTCGTCAAGGAAAGGCGCTCTATATCGGCGTCAGCGAATGGTCTGCATCGGAAATCGCAGCGGGCGCAGCACTAGCGAAAGAACTGCGCATTCCGTTTGTGTCGAACCAACCGCAGTACTCGATGCTGTGGCGCGTCATCGAAGCGGAAGTTGTGCCAACATCCATCGAACACGGCCTGAGCCAGATCGTCTGGTCACCACTTGCTCAGGGAGTGCTGTCCGGCAAGTACTTGCCCGGGGCAACACTGCCCGAGGGAACACGGGCAACTGACGAAACCGGCGGCGCCAACATGATTTCGCAATGGCTCAACGATGGTGTGTTGACTGCAGTTCAGGCGTTGGTTCCAATTGCGCAACAAGCAGGAATGTCCATGGCTCAGATGGCAGTGGCGTGGGTGCTGAGCAACCCGAATGTTGCGTCGGCCATTGTCGGAGCATCTCGACCAGAACAGCTTGACGACAACGTAGGTGCACTTGGTAAAACGCTTGACGCAGCCACGCTGGCCGCTATCGACATTGCCCTCGGCTCGGTTGTGCAACGAGACCCGGCAAAAACCGTGTCACCAAAACCAAGGGCCTAGTTCCGTAGTCACGATCGGGTTGACATGGCACATAATTCCGCAACCAGCACAGAGTCTGTGCCA
>JANMEI010000126.1:0-1973 GCA_031376865.1 Acidimicrobiia bacterium
CCGGTGTTGATGCACACCGAACCTCGACCAAGTAGCTGCAACGTCCCATCGGCATTGACCCTCGCAAAGTCACCAGGAACCGAGTAGCGAACACCCTCGATCGTGCGGAACGTCTTCGCCGACTTCTCTGGGTCCTTGTAATAGCCCATGGGCACAAACCCGCTGATGGCCACAAACCCGGTCTCTTCGGAACCCGGTTCCACCCGACGATTGTCATCGGTAAACACATGCACCGTTGGGCCAAGTTGGAACGTTGCCGTAGCGACCGCATTGCCTTTCGTTGATGCCGATGCGCCGAGCCCGACCGCTTCCGACGAGCCATAGCTGTCAACCAACACGATCTGCGGTAGATGCTCTAACAAACCTTCCTTTGTTTCTTGGCTCCACATCACCCCCGAACTGGACATCATCACAAGATGACCCAACTCCCATCGCGCTGGGTAGGCATCGAGCGCAGCCAACAACGGCTTGGCAAACGCATCACCCACGATCACCAGCGAGGTGACCGAATCGCGCTCGACGATGTCCCACAACTCTTCGGGATGAAACGAGCGATTGGGATTGGTCACTACACACCCGCCCATCGCCAGCGTAATGAGCGCACTGAACTGCCCGGTGCCATGCATCAACGGACAGGCTGGAAGCATCACTGGCACCACCGACACTGTACGTGTACGTATTTCTTCGAGCGACTCGATCGGGGGCTGCTGCAAGAGCCCATGACCACCACGACCAAGGACATTGAAACAATCATCCTGTCGCCACATCACACCCTTTGGCATGCCCGTTGTTCCTCCCGTATAGAGGAACAACTGATGATCGCCGCTCACGCCCCACGGGCCGCGCACGTTCTCGTCGAGCCCAGCTGCCACGATCGGTTCATATGGCACCGCCCATGGAGCGAGGGCCGCTCCGCTACCCGGGGCATCTGGATCGTCAACCACATACCAACGCTTCACACCTGGCAGATCGGCCCTCACCTGAGATAGCAACGATGCATACGATGCGTGAAACACCACCGCTTCGGCATCGGCGTTGTCGAACAGATAGCGAATCTCGTCGGGGCCGTCACGGAAGTTGGTGTTCACCGGCACCAGTCCAGCTTTGAACGCGGCGAAGTACGTCTCCAGATACTCGGGACCGTTGGTGAGGTACGCGGCAACTTTTGACTGTTCGCTCAGTCCTGCGGCCAGCAAATCGCCAGCCAGTGCATTCGACCGCTGATTGAACTGTTGCCACGAGAATCGCCGTTCGCCGCACACTTGCGCCGGTTCAATTGCACTGACCGCAGCTACCGCTTCAAGGACCTCGGCATAGTTCCAGGCGCTCACGATCGTTGATCCCCGGGACCGTTACGCCGGATTGCCAAGCATGGGCGTAATTGGTGCCGCTCCACTTAACAGATCATCAACCAACGGGCCAAGATCGGCAGGATGGAATGGTTCGCCACTTGGTTTGACAAATGGCCCCCGACGCCAACCCTCGGCGATGCCCAGGATGCCACCCGACGCTTCAAACACACGGCCGTTCACGTGCGCAGACTGAGGTGATGCAAGCCAACAGACAATCGGCGACACCCAGTGTGGGCCCCGCTGCTTGCGATCGGCATCGCTTATCTCGGCGTTGCCTCCCAAGCCCTCGGTCATTCGGGTCAGCGCAATGGGTGCGATGGCGTTGACCGTGACCCCATAGCGAGACAATTCTCGACTCGCAATAATGGAGAACGCCGCAATACCTGCCTTAGCGGCACCATAGTTAGTTTGTCCAACGTTGCCATAGATGCCCGACACCGACGAGGTGTTAATAATACGTCCGCTTACTTCATTGCCAGCCTTGGATTGATCACGCCAGTACGCAGCAGCATGACGGGCAGGGGCGAATGTTCCCTTCAGATGCACGTCGATGACGGCATCCCATTCGGCCTCGCTCATGTTGGCCAGCATCTTGTCTCGCAAGATGCCAGCGTTGTTGAC
>JANMEI010000140.1:0-1466 GCA_031376865.1 Acidimicrobiia bacterium
CCGCCATCGAACGCGCCGGTGACAACACGGAAGTGCTCGGTGCCGAGGCGCTGGATGGTGAGGTCGGCGCGGAAGCCACCATGCGGGGTGAGCCACGGCGTGTACACACCCTTGCCAACGGCAACGTCGACCTGGTTGACGCTGAGGTATTGGAGCAACGCAAGTGCCCCAGGGCCGGTGATGTCGAATTGGTTGAACGCGGTGAGGTCAACCATGCCAACTGATTCGCGCATGGCAAGGTGTTCGGCATTGATGATGGGGCTCCACCATCGGGCGTCCCATTCGTGTTCGCGTGGCCCGCACACTTCGCCGGGCTTGTCGCCGTACTTGGCCAACAACTTTTCGTTGGACTTGTACCACTGAGGACGTTCCCAGCCGCGGGCATCGAAGAACTCGGCGCCCAGTGCTTCTTCACGAGCAAAGAACGGTGAACGACGTTGATTGCGACGTGAACCCCATTGTTCGCGCGGATGCACGATGCCGTAGGTCTTATTGAAGTGCTCTGCACACCTAGCTTCGATGTGATGCTCGGACAGCTCGTGTGGATAGAAACGGCTGATGTCGGAGGTGTGCGGGTCACACATCTTTGGATAGCCGAAGGTCATCCATTCAGCTACCAACTGGGCAATACCGGGACCTTCTTTAATCCACACTGCGGCAGCAGACCACAGGTTGCGCATGCCGGGGATTTCGCCAAGCACAGGCATGGCGTCGGGGGTCAGGGACAGCAAGCCGTTGATCGAGTACTTGATTTCGGCATCGCCCAACATTTCCATGAGGTCGATTGCTTGTTCCATCTGCGGATCGAAGTCATCCATAGTGAGCGGCAACTCGGTAGGTGAGAGCGCTGATTCTTCGTTGGTTGGAATGTCATCTGGGTGATGAAAGATTGGTCGGTGTGCATATGAACCCACTTCCATAGAGCCAGCAGACTGCCGTTCGTAGCAGAACGTGTCCATGTCGCGGATGATTGGATAGGCAAGTTCTTGGTTTGACTCGACCAGCACTTCGATAGGGCCAACGTCAGCCATTTGATGCACAGCAGGAACCAGCGGGATGTTGACGCCGGCCATCTTTGCGATGCGGGGGCTCCAGACGCCACAGGCAATCACGAGATGTTCGCATTCGATACGGCCCTTGGTGGTCACGACTGCAGTCACCGACACGCCGTCTGTTTCGACGTCGAGTACTTCGGTCATGGCGAACACTTTGGCGTGACCAGCGGCCTGTGCTTCTTCACGCATCAGCGTGCCAGCGCGAAGCGAGTCAACTGCCGACACGGACGGTGTATAAAAGCCACCAAGGATGATGTCTTCGTTGATGAACGGCACCAACTCTTTGACCTGTGCCGGTGTGATCAACGTTGACGGGATCCCATACGTCTTGGCCGAGGTCATGCGACGGTTGAACTCTTCAAGGCGCTGCGGCTCGCGGGCTACTTCGATGCCGCCGCACTCGTTGTTGAC
>JANMEI010000143.1:0-5990 GCA_031376865.1 Acidimicrobiia bacterium
GGTCGTCAACAGAAGGGCCAGGCCGACGGCCATCGAATATCGCATCAGACAGACTTAGCAAGCAAAGTATGGCCTCGGCAAGGTTCAGGTGAATGAATCTGCATTCAATTTCCCTCAGGTTGCTGAACCGTTTGTCGCGCCCGACGCGACAAACGGTTCAACTAACTGGGTGGTTGCGCAGGTAGCGTCGTCACATGGGGTCCACTCGTTCGACAACTGCGCTCGTTGTCGATACCCAAGGGCCAACGCGCGTGGAGATGACCGCTCAGTGGTTTGTGGATGCGCTGAGAGTGGTTCCGGGCGCGGTGCGAACACCGGATGGGGTCCGGTCGATGTGGTGGCCGTTGCCGGCGGCGTCGGATCGCGAGCTGATTCGTGCATTGCTGGTGGACGGCACCGAAGCCGCTCACCGTGGGGTCGCCGAACAGCTGACGGTCGCTGTTGATGAACTGATGCGAGTGCGGTTAGCGGGTCGAACCGTATTGGCGAAGAAGCCAGCAAAGAACTCGATTGCTGAACAGTGGCTGGCTTCCTTGACGGCTGCTTCCCCGTTCCTTCCTGCGTCGTTGCCAGAGGCCAAGGTTGATGCCTTCGTCGACAGTATCGAGGGATGGGTCCGGTCCGGTTGCGTCACCGCAACGCGTACTCGTGTCGTCCTTCGCTTCGAGGAGCCATCGTTGGAGACGGACGACTCCAACACAACGTGGACCGTACGCGTACTTATGCAAGACGTCGAAGAAGCATCGTTGATTGTCGAAGCAGCGCAGGTATGGGAAGGCAGTGCACCACTTCCTGCTTCGGCGGTGGCAGATCTACTTACCGGCCTGGGTCGAGTCGCGCAATTGGCACCCGAGCTGCGTCCGTTGCTGGACGAGGCCGCTCCGTCGTTGTTGGCAGTTTCGCCAGATGTGGTACTTGGTGTGATTCGCGATCGATCAGTGTCGTTGACCGAAGCGGGAATTGGCTTGCAGCTTCCCGGGTGGTGGTCAGCGCGGCAACGGGTTCGGTTGCGGGCGAAAGCGACATCGAAACGATCAACCGGTGGGCAGGGTAAAAGTGGCGGTGCTGGTTTTGGCTTCGATGACCTGGTGTCCTTTACCTGGGAAGCAGCGCTTGGTGGGCGTCGATTGACGAAGGCCGAATTGGCGTCGTTGACCAAGTCTGCTGCGGCCAAGGCTGGGCTTGTTCATGTGCGCGGCGAATGGGTAGAGATTGACCCCGCTGAGCTGGCTGCCATCGCCAATGCTGTTGGTCAGACGGGGTTGGCCAGCGCAGCGGACCTGCTGCGAACCTCGATGGGGCTGCCGGGGTTGGCTCTTCCTGCGGGGATTGGGGATGCTGAAACCCCCGAGGTGATTGCGTCGGGTTGGCTTGGTGACCTGTTGGACGATGCGCTACACGCAACGATTGAACCGATTGACAATCCGCCGGGGTTCGAAGGTGTTCTGCGCGCGTACCAATCACGCGGTGTCGGCTGGTTAGCGTTCTTGGGTCGACTCGGTTTGGGCGCCTGCCTGGCCGACGACATGGGGTTGGGGAAGACTGCACAGCTGATCGCAACGTTGCTGGCCGATTCTATCGATGCGCCCACGTTGGTGGTGTGTCCGGTGTCGGTGTTAGGAAATTGGCAGCGAGAGTTGGAGCGGTTTGCGCCCACCCTGCGGGTCAAGGTTCATCACGGGCCCGATCGTCTGCGCGCTGGTGATCAGCCTTTTGCAGAACGAGCCAGCGCCGATGTGGTGTTAACCAGCTACGCGATTGTGGCCCGTGACACCCAGTTGTTGGCTGAGGTGCCGTGGGGGCGGCTGGTGTTAGACGAAGCCCAGCAGGTGAAGAACGCGGGCACGGCACAGTCGAAAGCAATCAGAGCGCTGGGCGCTTCGCGAAGAATTGCACTTACGGGAACCCCGGTCGAAAATCGGCTCTCTGAGTTGTGGTCGTTGATGCATGTCTTGAATCCCGGTCTGCTTGGTACGCGTACAGATTTTACGCGCCGGTTCGCCACGCCGATTGAGTCCAATCAAGATCAAGAGGCGGTTGCCCTCCTCAAGCGCATCACCGGTCCATTCATTCTGCGACGTCTGAAATCAGATCGATCGATTATCACGGACCTTCCCGACAAGATCGAACAGACCGAGCACTGCGCGATGACCAAAGAACAGGCGTCGGTGTACAAAGCAATCGTGGATGATCTGCTGGAGCAGGCAGACGCGTCGGATGGAATGGCTCGACGCGGGTTGGTGCTGGCGGGAATATCGAAACTGAAACAGGTGTGTAATCATCCGGCGCATTTCGCACGGGACGGATCGTCGCTGGCGGGTCGCAGTGGCAAGCTGAATCGGATCGAAGAGCTGCTCGATGAAATCGTTGCTGCCGGTGACAAGGTGCTGTGCTTCACCCAGTTTGCCGAGTGGGGCGAGCTGCTAGCAGCGCACTTCACGCGTCGCTATGGTCGTGCGCCGTTGTGGCTGCACGGGGGGACCAGGAAGAACAAGCGCGACGACATGGTCGAAGCGTTTGGCCAGGCTGATGGTCCGCCAATCTTCGTGTTATCGATCAAGGCGGGTGGAACCGGGCTGAACCTGACGGCAGCGTCGCATGTGATTCACCTTGATCGGTGGTGGAATCCCGCGGTTGAAGATCAGGCAACGGATCGGGCGTACCGGATTGGTCAGCAGCGAACGGTGTTGGTGCACAAGTTGGTGACGATGGGAACCATTGAAGAACGTATCGACGCGATGATCTCGTCGAAGCGGGCGTTGGCTGCATCTGTGGTGGGCACCGGCGAAGAGTGGATCAGCGAGTTGTCAACCGATGAGCTAAGAGATGTGATTTCGTTGCGTGACGCTTCGTTGATTGGTGTCGACTGATGGCGCGGCGTGGGGGTGGTCGTGGTTTCGATTCTGGTTGGCAACAGTTCGGCGATTCAAAACCGATAGCGGTGGAGGGCGGAATTGCATCCTCGAAGGCCAGGGGAGCGATGGCTTCTACGTGGTGGTCGAAGCGTTTCACCGATGTGCTTGAGTCATACGGATTGGGTGGACGGATGACCCGGGGTAGGTCATATGCGCGCAAAGGACAGGTGCTATCTCTCGAGATTTCGGCTGGTCTGATGGTGGCGCAGGTGCAGGGGTCGCGTGCGTTGCCTTATGCGGTCACTATTCTTATCAAGCCACCGAGCGACACCCAATGGCACAAGTTAGAAGCTTTGCTGCGACTGCGGGCGGGTTACGCGGCGTCGATGTTGGCAGGTGAAGTGCCGACCGACCTTGAGGCCGTGTTTGCTGACGCGCAGTGTTCGTTGTTTCCGGTTGAGTGGCGTGATCTTCGAGCAACGTGTTCGTGTCCTGATTGGGGTGACCCGTGCAAGCATCAGGCTGCCGTGTTATACGTGTTTGCCGATCAGCTGGATAGTGACCCGTGGCAGTTGTTGGCGTTACACGGTCGAACCCGTGACGACATCTTGGCGCTGTTCGCTGTTGCTGGCGGTGCCGGTCTGGTTGGCCAGGATGGTGATGGTGCGGTTGAGATTGCTCCGTGGTGGCCGCTGGCACCGGGGACGCAGCCGAGCGACGAGGTTCATGTCCAGCTACGTCCGATCCCGGTGGTTGATCCGGCGGCGGTATTGGGGAGGATGGTGCCGTCGGGCGTTTCGACTTCCGATGGGACGCCGGTCGAATCGGTGGTTGGTGAGCTTCTGCAGTAGTCGGCCGAAGTTGTTGAACCGTTTGTCGCGCCCGACGCGACAAACGGTTCAACTAACTTCGAACTCGGCTACTTTGCCAGTTGTGAGGTCGACTCGGATGGCTACTTGAAATGGCCCGGTTGAGCTGTCTTGGTCGGTGCCGACAAGGTCAACGAATTGGCGTCCATTGACGGTCACCTTTGCATAGCCAAGTTCCAGGTACGTCAAGCGAGCGCTTGATCGGTACTCGCCGAGTTTTTCGGCGTATGCATACTGATGCAAGACCCGCTCTGCAGCCCATCGTTGAGGTGGAGATGCTGTCGTTCGCGTGTCGGCTGGCCACTTGGTGACGGCAGGGGATCCCCGATCGGTGATGCAGTTGTACAGGTAGGTTTCTGTCGATTCGGCCACGAAGCGGATGACTGGCACGCCGACAAGGTTGCTTTCGACAAACACGGGTTGCGAGGATCCTTTGGCTTGGGTTCGAATCCATTCGGCATCGGCTCCGGTCATGGTGATGCAATCGGAGGTGCCAAAGGTTTCATCGATCGGCCGGCTGCCACCCCAGTCAATGGTAGATGGCGGGGAAGTGACTTCGGCATTTGGATCTGTTGGCAGCACCGGGTAGGCGTTTACAACCAGTTGTTGGGGAATGTACGTATGCATAGGATCAAGCAGCTCGTCGGCCGGGAGATCGGGAAGCTTTCGAAGTGCATCGGCAAATGCGTCCACGTCGTTGCGGGTTGAAACTTCATCGGTGGTCAGTCCGGCGGTTTCGCCGGGGGCGTAGACGCGCTGGGTGATCAGCTCGTTGGGTCCGCGTAGCTGGATGACGAGGCTGTCTTGATCGGTAATGCCCGGTTGGCCGGCATTGCGCAGCGCTAAGAGGTTGCGTTGCGCGCCCAGCGTGCGGAGGTCATCGACGAGAGCGGGTTTGATGGTGAACTCGGAGAATCGCCATGGGGCGTCGGTATCGGTGGCAAGAACTCGGCCGTTGGCAAAAACGTAGATACTGATTCCCACTTCACCATGTTCACCGAAGCCGGTGACGGCTGATGCCACGAGATCTGTCGGTTTGAGGGCCGGTGACGGATCGGTGGGCGCGTCGATCGTTGTGGACAGAGGCGAAGTCGATGGGGTTAGGTTGACACTCGGCTGTGCGCTTGTGGAGCCTGACGTGCCACATGCGCTGACAGCGAATGCAGCGAACCCCAGCAGTGCGCCAAGGATCATCATGTTGAGACGGTTTCGTTGGCGCATGTTCAGTAGACGTCCCGAAAGATCGCCCTGGTTCCCCTTACCGCTCAGAGTCCAATAGTTACCAGCGGAACGGAGCCTGATCTTTCCAGATGATCCAGCGGTACAGCTCTTTGCGGGCATTGTGCCCACAGACCCGATCGGCTAATTCTGGAGAGTCCACGTCGTAAATGTGAATGAAACCGGAGTACGAGGCGAGTGCCAGGCGCCGAGTTTTTGGGCAGAAGTCGATCGACGAAGCCGATGATCCAAATTCTTGCCGGAACCACTGTTTGCCGGACACATCCGGTCCGTTCAGGTAACCGGCTCCGGCGAGTGCGAAGAGTCCGGATGGGCTGCCGGCAACCTCACCTGGGATCCACGTCGACGCATACACACGCAATGAGGTGTCGATGGCGGTGACGAGCTCGGACTCTTCGTAACACTCAGTATGTGCACCTTCGATATTAGAGAGCTTCGACGCAACGGTTGCTCCGTGATAGAAGTGGCAACTGTTGAAGGCAACGTAATCTGAGTCATTCGAGAAGCATGCGTCGTCTGGGTATTCGCTGTGATAACCAATTTCAGCCCAACGTTTGGTGGTGCCGTCGGGGAGAATGGAATCTACAAAGTGCCCATGGCATTGTGATCCGTAGGCGATGAAGCGGCCGTCCGGGGAGAGCGCGCAGTGCATCATGGAATCAGACCAGGAGGTGTCTTCATCTTCATCTGGATCCTCCTCGAACTGCTCCTGGTGTTCGCCCAACACCTCTTCGGATGGATGTACACGGTGCCAACTTCCACCGTTCCCCGTCGCACGGCCTAACCACACGGAGCTTTCATCGCCAAGCACTACTGCGATTGTTTTGCCATCGTCGGCGAGCTGAGCAATATCGATAGTGTGGGGATCAATGGTGTCCATCCATGCGAGGTGAACGGTAGGCGGTTCGTCGAGACCGCTGGAAATCCAATATCCATCTCGTGTAACGAAGAGGAAGTGATCGTGATTCGGCGAGGCGGCTGCCGCGAGGATGTCGGACCGTGTGGTGACCACGCCGTCTTTGATGTG
>JANMEI010000182.1:0-2599 GCA_031376865.1 Acidimicrobiia bacterium
CGTCTCCAGAGCGTCACAGCAGCGTTGATCGCCGTAGCGAAAGGGTAACCAAGATGGGACGCGAAGCGGTCTGTACCACGACATGGCAAGGCGTCACCGGCAACGCCAAAGTGTTGCTCGAGTCCAACGAGATCATTGTCCGGGGTGAGATTCGAGCACGGATCCTGCGGACCGGAATTGTTGGTGTTGTGTCGCTCGGCGATGAACTAGTCGTTGATGTGGCGGGCGAGCCACTCACGCTGGTCCTCGGTTCCAGCGAAGCCGCTAAGTGGGCTGCGGCGTTGCTGAAAACACCACCGACACTGACCGAGAAACTGGGACTACGAGAAGGAAAACTTGCGTTTGTGGTTGGGATCGTTGATGACGACGCGTTGACCACAGCGCTCTCCGGAGTCACAACCATTAGTCTCGCCGACGCCGACATGATCGTCGCCGTTCTACGCAACGAGGAGGAATTGGCCGGAGTATTGGAAACCGCCCGAGAGGTAGGTCTCCCCGTCTGGATAATCGGTGGAAAGGGCAAGACAGCACAGCCCAGCGATAATGCCATCCGTGCTTTTATGCGAGCGGGCAACTACATCGACAACAAGACCAGTGCCGTGTCGGACCGCTGGACCGCGACCCGGTACGGACCACGATAAGTCCTGCGTTTCGCAATGAAGCCCAGACCCGCCGAAGCAAAACGAAGCCACCGAAGCCAACCGGCCTGACTGCCCCGGACAACCTGCGTAAATGAGACCCGAATAGCCCTCTTGCGCGCTCAGCAAACTCCTACATTGAGTTCGCAAGGATTACCCGTATAACCGGCGTTGCGGGGCAGCGGTCAATCGTTGAGCGTTTGGATCACGATTCGTCGTTGGAGTTTATTGACGAGGTGCCGAAGATCACTCGGGTCCGATGTCAAAACCCGGGAGTTGCGCTCTGAGGCAACCAGGGCGATGTGCGCATCAACCACGTCAGATGTTTTTGCTTTCGCAAGAAGAGCCCCGACCTTATGTGCGTGGTCCTGGGAAAAGGGAATGACTTCACATCCGCGCAGAAAACGGCGAAGTTGCGCCTGTCGTGAAGACCGACTGACCTGAGCAACAACCGGTGCGGTTGTAAAGGGCGTAAGTCCGAGTTCGAGGCGAGCTCGATGATCAGCCCATACACGGCGATCGTTTCGGTCGGCTGCAACAAGCACGCCAGCGTCGTAAATCACACTCACGCAGACTTCTTTCGTTTCGTTGGTGCAAGCTCAGCTGCGACTCGTTGATGAGCTGCCAGCAATTCAGTTTCGTCCAACGAGCCATGAATCTTTTCCCACTCGGCGACTGCGTTCAGTCCGTCTTGAATACGCAGCATCCGGCGTGCCGCTGTCGTCATCCACGCAGAAATGCTGACACCTTCCTCGGAAGCAGCAGCCAGCACCTGCTCATGAACATCAGGGTCGACGGTGATCGCAAGCTTTGGTGATGGATTTCCACGAGGCATCCAAAACGCTACCACCGTAGTGGGATAGTTGGCTTGGTTTTCGGTATTAGTTTGTGCGGGAATTGCACACATACGGGGGCCAGTGGCCCCAGTCGTCTTGCCCGCTGACCCAATCAATGCTGCCCTATGCGGTTTGCTCGCCGTGGTAACGCACGGAGCGGGCCAAATAGTCGTCGAGCAGACGTCCCCAATCCTCCTTATCGGCAGCCGCCCAGTACTCTCCGGTTAACGTTTCGAGCAGTTCCTGCCAACCCACCTCGCTAGCCTGACGCACGTCGATTGCCTGCCGGAGGACGGAGGCCATTCGGCTCGCTCCGATGTTGCCAAGTGCCTCCGCCGCGTCAGCAGCGAACTGGCCATGCGAGTTGTGAAGGTACGCAAGCATCGAGCCTTGGGCGATCTCGAAGTCAAGCCAGTCCAACAACCACAGGGTCTTCAAGGGTTCAGGCAACGCCGCAACCGCATCAGCGCCTGTCGTTTCGTCAAGGCGATCTATCGCTTCTTCCACGAGGGCCAGCATCTCGACTTGGAGTTGGGCAGCTTCGAGTCGGGTCAGCCGCTTCCAATCAATCTCCACGCAGAACAGTCTGTCGGACACCGACACGCCGGAATGTACGTCAACCAAGCGTTCATCCCGGCGTGCCTGAGCCGGGAGTTCACGGTGTGGGCGACAAACCGGACCTCCCCTATCGTCGACTGGTTGCGAGCGCTTGCGGCACACGAGCACGAGCGGTGCGGCGGACCGGGTGTCGGGGCTGTCGGCATGTGCTTCACCGGTGGCTACGCACTCGCAATGGCTACCGACACGCGGTTGCTCGCTCCGGTGCTGTGCAGCCCTCTATGCCCCTCAACTTCACGAAGCGGCAGCGGAGCTCGAACGACTGCTCGCCCGAGGACCTCGACATCGTGAAATCTCGGTGCGCGAGCGAGGGCCTCCGAGTCTTGGGTCTGCGGTTCGAGGGCGATCGCTACGTACCCGCCAGCCGCTTCGCGTTCCTACGCGAGCAACTCGGCGACGGGTTCGTCGCCGTCGAACTCGATGACGACGCTGCGAACCCCAACGCAGTGATGCGTAACCCGCATTCTGTTCTCACTGACCACCTCGTCGACGAACCTGTTCGGCACG
>JANMEI010000201.1:0-3812 GCA_031376865.1 Acidimicrobiia bacterium
TTTGATTGTTGCCAAAGTTCCAGGTGATGCGCTCCGTGACGTTCAGGTCGCCCTCGGGCGTCACCACGGCGACTATTTGTAGCTTCTCCAAACGCTCGTCAGTGTCGGCAAACTCTGGAACAGGATTGTCAGCGGGCAGAGCGTTGCCGTATTCGTCGTAATACGTCACGACCCCGTTGCTGTCCTTGGACGCAGATGAGGCACCGTCGCCCGGCACTTCGGAAGGACCTTCGGGGCTGGCCAATGCAGCAAACGCGCCAAACGACAACCACAGGGTCGCTATCAGACCGATAAACAGGGCCAAAACTGGCTTCTTACGACGTTGCACCGTTCCATTCGATCACGCATACGCGCTCTTGTGGTGCCGTCACGGGTGTATAAGACAAACTGAGCACATGCCTGACTTCAACAAAGCAGCCGTTCACGAAGCAATTGCTGCTGCGATCCCCGACAAACCCTGCATCATCTGGCGTGGCCAGACCTGGACGTGGGCGCAAACCACGGACCGCACGAGGCGGCTTGCGAACTATTTGCTGGAACGCGGTGTCACGGTTCCGGTGGAGCGCGATTATCTCGACGGGCATGAATCGGGACAGGACAATCTGGGCATCTACCTGTACAACGGCAACGAGTATCTGGAGTCGATGTTGGGCGCGTACAAAGCCCGGGTTGCGCCGTTCAACGTGAACTACCGATACGTTGCTGAGGAATTGCGGTACGTCTTGCTCGATGCAACATGCAGCATCTTGATTTACCATGCGCGCTTTGCACCTACCTTGGCCGAGATTCGA
Source organism: Acidimicrobiia bacterium (assembly GCA_031376865.1). GTDB lineage: Bacteria > Actinomycetota > Acidimicrobiia > Acidimicrobiales > JANYDT01 > JANNBN01. Next base: position 792 of record JANMEI010000201.1, read on the forward strand.
GACCAGCTTCCTGATCTGAAAATCCTCATTCAAGTCGCTGATGATTCGGGCAATGAGCTGTTACCCGGTGCAGTTGACTACGAAGAGGCACTGGCGTCGGCGTCACCAGAACGGCCCGAGGTACAGGTGATGGGCGGCGATTGGTCACCCGACGATCTCTATATTTTGTACACAGGCGGAACCACCGGCATGCCGAAGGGTGTGCTGTGGCGGCAGGCCGATATTGCGACCTCCGCGATGGGTCTGCATCCAGCTACCGGTCCGCACACGGACTGGGACTCGATGGAAGATTTAGTGGCCAGCGCAGCGAGCGACACTGGCACGCTGGTGATCTTGCCGAGCGCGCCGTTCATGCACGGAGCCGGACAATGGATTTCATTTCGTTCGTGGCACACCGGTGGACCCGTCGTGATTCAGAGTGTGGTGGATCGGCTTGATCCCGCTGACCTGTTGCAGAACTGCCAGGATCATGGCGTTCAGTTCCTACAAATAGTGGGCGATGCATTTGGGCGGCCACTCGTTGACGAGATTGATCGGGCAGCGGCCGCAGGAACGCCGTATGACCTCTCGAAACTGTCAATTGTGTTGAGTGGCGGCGCCGCGCTCAGTGCCGGTTTGAAGACACGGTTCATGGACGCACTCCCCCACGCACTCATCCTTGACGGTATCGGCTCATCGGAAGCTGGCGGTCAGATGAGCCAGGTGTCGACGAAGGCATCAGGCAAACAAGCAACCACTGGAACATTTGTATGCGCGCCTGGTAACCATGTCCTCGATGCTGACCTCACTACCGAACTTGCCCCGGATCACGATGGCATAGGTTGGTTGGCCAAAAGCGGTCGGCTTCCGCAGGGCTACCTGGGTGATGCAACCAAGACCGCCAAAACCTTCCCAACCGTTGCCGGAGTTCGATACTCCGTTCCTGGCGATAGAGCCCGGCTTTTGGCGGGAAGCGAAGAGTCGTTTGGCGCCCCGATGATCGAGCTGCACGGCCGAGATTCGGTAACCATCAACTCGGGCGGTGAGAAAATTTTCGCCGAAGAAGTTGAAGCTGCGCTGATGCATCATCCTGATGTCTACGACGTCACCGTTGCGGGTCGGCCAAGCGAACGATGGGGCAATGAAGTCATCGCCATTGTGCAACTGGTTTCCGATGCATCGCCAAGTGACGAAAGCTTGTTGGAAGAAGCGGCGAGACACATCGCACGGTACAAATTGCCGAAGGCAATCGTTCGGGTCAGCAGCGTGGTTCGTTCGCCATCGGGCAAAGCTGACTACCGATGGGCGAAAGAGATCGCTGCCGGAACCATATGAGCACAGATGGGTTGATCGATCTGCTTCCTGAGCTTGCCTGCTATGGATTGCCGGGCCATGCCAACGATCCGCGCGATCTGCTGACCCAGCTAGCCGATGCCGAGCGCATTGGGTTGGGGTCGTTGTTCATCAGCGAGCGCTTCAATGTTAAAGAGGTTGCTTCACTTACGGGCGCTTCGGTCATTGCGGCACAACGCCTCGGCATCGCAACGGGTGTCACCAACGTCAACTCGCGACACCCGTTGGTCACTGCGTCGTGGGCGATGACCGTGCATAAGTTGTCGCTCGGTCGTTTTGCTTTAGGAATTGGGCGCGGTATCCCCGCTGCAGGCAGGGCCTACGGGATCCCGGTGGCTTCTATGGCAATGATGGAGGACTACTTCGGACTCTGGCGGCGGTTGTGGAACGGCGAGATGATCGTCGGCCACGACGGACCCGCTGGCAAGTACCCGGTATTGCGGATGGGGGTCGAATCGGGCGAACCAATTCCCATCATGGTGTCCGCATTAGGACTGAAGACGATGGAATGGGCCGGTCGTATTTCCGATGGCGTCATCTTGCATACGTTCTTCTCCGACGACGCACTGCGATCGTGTGTCACGGCGATTCATCGTGGTGCCGAGCAGGCTGGACGCGACCCGATGTCGGTCAAGATCTGGTCGGTGCTGGCTACGATGGCAACAGACGGGTCTGAGCTCACCGAAGAGCGTCGACTGAAAGCCCTCGTCGGTCGTATGGCTACATATCTTCAGGTATACGGCGATGCAATTGTTGCCATCAACGGTTGGGATCCTGCTGTGTTGGCTCGTTTTCGTGCCGACGAGGTGGTTCGGTCAGTTCCGGGTGCCATCGATGCGATCGCCACCAGGGAACAGTTGTTGCACATCGAAACACTTCTGCCGGTCGAGTGGTATCCGGCGGCGATTGGCGGCCCGACCGCGTGCGTGGCCCGGGTGCAGGATCAATTCCGGTGCGGCGCCGATGGGGTCATTCTGCATGGGGCCGAGGCCGCCACGCTGGAACCCGTCGTCGATGCATACCGAGCAATTCGCAATCACGCACAGTTTGTTGATCGACACGTCAACCCCGGCCGCTGACCGAGCAATTCAGTTGACGGGCACGAGAGGTTGCACCTGGCAGGAGAGGTTGCGTAGTGCAGCCTGCGGAGCGCAACCTTTCCTGCCTTACGCAACCTGTCGAGATGCTGGAACGATGCTCCAGTCATTGCCAGAGCCGGAAACAAATCTCCCGGACTCTGTCCACCCGGTAGCTTGATTTCGTACCTGGCGAACATGAGCAAGTAGTTCGGTAATCGCGTACTCGGGATCGTTCAGCAGAGTCAGAGCCGGGTAACGAAACACGTCGAACCCGATAAGTCTGTTTTGGCGGGCAGCGTCTATTCGCGCTCGGGAAGCCTCAAGATGATGTGCCCCGTCGACTTCAACGATGCAACGACCCGACAAAATCAAGAAATCCGGATAGTACAAAAAGCGTCGCCCTTGGTTATCAATCACCAACACGGTTGGTTGGCGGATGACTTCGATTCCCCGGTCTCGGAGTAACTGCAGCAGTACCGTTTCCGGAAACGAGCCGGTCGGGCGGCAACCAGGCGGACGGAGCAGCAGCACCCGTCTGACACGATTGGTTCCTGGATGGCGGGGGAACAACTTGAGCAGCTCCACAAGTTCGTCGAGCACGTCGGTTCGC
>JANMEI010000228.1:0-4548 GCA_031376865.1 Acidimicrobiia bacterium
GAAGAAATACTTCATCTCGACCACGTTTTCTTCCAGCACAAACTCGTTGGCGCTGCTTTCAAAGGGCAGTCGAATGGTGACACCCAAGGCGTGCTCGACCCCCGCACCCTCCAAGCCGGCGGCCATGATCCCCGGACCGGCCCCGGTGAGCACCATCCAATCGAGGGCAGCCATAGCTGCAGCAAACGCCCTGGTCTGCTCGTACAACGGGTCATCTTCGGTGGTGCGGGCCGAGCCAAAGATCGTGACGGTCCGTTTTGAACGATGGGGGCGAAACAATGCAGTGGCCTCGCGCATCTCGGTGAGGGCCGTGGAAGCAATTTTGAGGTCTAAACGGTCGGCGCCGTCGGTGAAGTAACCAACGGACTCTTGGATCAAGCGTCGTAATAGGTCTCGATTGCGGTCGGTTCCGGCTGTTTGAAGAACTTGGTTCATCAAATCATCAATCCGGGCATCGACCTCGGAGGCAGTATTTGCAGGGGTGTTCCGGCTCATGATCTCAAGGTAACCGGAGCTTGAGCAGCCTGAGAACGAGACTTTCCAAAAATCGGGCAAGAAGACGGTGCGCAGCCCGGTCTGCCGCTGGTATTCTTGTGTCACACATCACGTCGTGGATCGCAGCGATTTCCGGTTTGGGGTGTGTGTTTGTCAACATGGGCAGGCACTGAGCGCAAGGAGTGGGGCACATTGCCGCACTGTGAACCGTTCGAAAATCAACACAGGAGTAAATGCAAGATGGCTACAGGCGTCGTAAAATGGTTCAACAGCGAAAAAGGCTTCGGCTTTCTGACTCAGGACGCTGGAGGACCGGACGTATTCGTTCACTTCTCGGCCATCCAGGGTGGGGGCTACAAGAGCCTCAACGAGAATGACAAGGTGGAGTACGAAGTGACGCAAGGACCAAAGGGTCCAAACGCCGCAAACGTAAACGTCATCTGACGTTTCAAACGCTCTGATTTTTCGAAAGACACCCGCCGCAAGGTTGGTGTCTTTTTTCTTTTGTTTTGCCGGATTGGTCCTGACATGCCCACATCACCAGCCTTTCGTCGTCGGCGTTCGGCACTCGGTGTCCTCATCCCATTACTGCTGGCTCTCGTCTTCCGAACCGCCATTCGCAGCGACGTGACGGACTGTTGGCGTTGGCCATGGTCTGACTCAAGCAGCGTGCCGGCCATGCAATGGTCCAATGGTGCGGCCCGCAACCCAGTCGCTATGAGTTCGCTCAGCCCAGACCTTGCGGTCGTGTTAGAACCGCCCGACCGTGGCACTGACCTTGTCATCAAACTGGAAAACAGGGGCTACGGAACGGTAGAACTCGCCGCAGTCACGGTGTTTCTCAACTCGGGTACATTTGGTGACGGAGTGCCGTTCGGATGCACTTCTTCTAGCGAAAACATTGTTCGATGTTTGTTTTACGGGATCGGGGAAGGGAGAGTGGCGACCTGGTCACTCCAGTTGATTCCCAACGAGGGTGTCGAAACCGTGTCGCTTCTTGCCATATCCAAAATGGGAGGAGATGGAGTCAGTAACACGGTAGAAGATGGAGATCCCGCTAACGACCAAGCCGAGTTGGTTGTGCAAGCGCCAAAGTTGAGGGTCATCACGTGAGTGTCTGACCCAAGACCAGACCTACTTTGCGAGCTTGGAAAGCTGCTTCGTGCGACGAGTTTGCAGGTACAGCCCGCTCATCGACAACGTAATGGACACCATCAAAATCATGGTGGCGAACACGTTCAGCTGTGGCGGGGTCCCGGACTTTTTCTGCTGCCAGATACGAACCGGGAACGTCTCGACGTTGCCTGAGTTGAAGTACGTGATGATGAAGTCATCGAGACTCAACGCAAACGTGAGCAGGGCGGCCGCCGCAATTCCAGGAGCAATCAGCGGCAACGTCACCTTGCGGAATGCAGTAAACGGGGTGGCCCCCAAGTCGGCCGCGGCTTCTTCAAGTCGCCAGTCGAACCCACGAATACGGGCCTTCACCGTTGTGGTGATGTAGCTCACACAAAACATCACATGCGAGATGATGATGGTTTTGAAGCCACGGCCAATCCCGAACCCGGTGAACAGGTTGAGCAGCGAAAACCCCAAGACCAATTCGGGCATCGTGAGTGGAAGCACCAACAGCGTGTTGACCACCCCTTTTCCCTTAAAGCGAAACTTCACTAAAGCCAATGACATGAGCGTGCCCAGCACGACGGAGATTGCGACGGCAATGAACGCAATCACCAACGATCGCTCGATGGAATCAGTGAGCTTCGGGTATTGGTTCCAATGAATCCACGGGTCGAAACTAAAACGGTCCCACTGGTAGTTGTCTTTTCCTTGGCTCCATTTGCCGTTGACCAGCGACCCGTTAAACGAGAACATGACGACAACTGCGATCGGAACAAACATGTAGGAAAACACCACACCGGCCCACAGGGCCAACCACGGGGAACGCTTGTTCATGCCAGTTCCTCAGTGCCAAGTATGCGTGCATACAATAACACGCCGCCCAAGATCAGGAGCATCAGCACAAAACTCAACGCGCTCATCTGCGGACGTAGCGCTGGTTTCAAGAAGTTCTTCTCGATGAGGTTGCCAATCATCCGTTGTCGATCTGACCCTAACAACTCGGCGTTAATGAAGTCGCCGCACGCAGGAATGAAGGTCAGCAACGAGCCGGCAAAGACGCCTGGGAGCGACAGCGGGAGGGTGACTTTGCGAAATGTTTTGGCCCCGTTCGCGTACAGGTCGGGACCAGCTTCGAGCAACCGGCGATCGATCTTGTCGAGCGACACAAAGATCGGCAGGATCATGAACGGGAGGAAGTTGTACAGCAGAGCGCCTAACACCGCAGGGTGGGTGTTGAGAATTTCGCCACGTTCAGACAGCACACCAACCGAGCGCATCATTCCAGCCACCGGCCCATCCGAAAACAACAGAACTTTCCAAGCCAATGTCCGAATCAGATAGGTGACGAAGAACGGCAAGACGACCCCGGCCAACAGGATCGGTTTCCACTTGCCAGCTTTCATGGCTATGAAATAGGCAAGCGGGTAGCCAATCAGGACAGCCGCCACCGTGACGATGATTGCGTACAAAAAGGTGCGGCCGATGACGTCGCCGTTTTTGGAGAACACGTCGGAGTAGTTGGTCAGCCCTTTGCGCTTCAGTGACCCGCGGCCCAACTGAAACAACGGAATGACGAAGAAGACGAACAACCACGTCAGCCCCGGAAGCAGCAAAGCCCATGGCACCCAGGGCTTTGCTGGGCGAAGTCCTTCATCTGATCCAGGCGACTTCGCCTTTGCTGCCCCGGCGGCCATACGGTTACTGCTGCGTCGCTTCGGTGAAGGCCAAGTCCAACTCGTCGGCTTCGGCGGTGGTGAGTGGACGGAACTCGATCAGCTTGGCTGACGCTGGCGGGTTGATAAACACGTCGGTCTTTGCTGCGGGAGACATTAACTCAGCTGATCCCTTGACCGGTGAGACATATCCAATGGCCTCGAACAGCGGACCAGCGACCGCAGGGTCATAGATGTGATTCATCCATGCCGCAGCGGCGGCGGCATTGGCGCCCTTCGGGATAGCCATCGTGTCGACAAACGACATCGCACCTTCAGGAGGCAACACCCATTTGAGGTCGGCGTTTTCCGCCTGAACGGACCGAACATCGCCCGACCAACCAAGCGCCGCCCAGGTATCACCAAGACCCAAATCTTCGGTGTAGCTGTTGCCGGTGATCTTCTTGAAATGACCCTGATTGCGGTACTTCTTGATTTCAGCGATGGCCTTCTTGACATCGTCGATCTTGGCTTCGGCTGGATCAAAACCCATCATGATCATGAACGTGCCAACGGTGTCGCGAAGTTCAGACAAGATCGACACCTTGCCCTTCAGTTCGGGCTTGAGGAAGTCCTTAAAGGACGTGATCTCGAACCCAACTTTGTCAGGGTAATAGGCAATGCCGACCTGCCCAATCGCGTACGGCAGCGTGAACTTACGGCCCGGGTCCCAGGTTGGGTTGGCCAAATAGTCGACCACATTGGACTTGTTGGGCACCAGGTCAGCCGGGATCTCTTGCACCCATCCGTTTTCGATCCACCGAGCAGTCATCCATGAGGTGGGAATACAGATATCGAACCCGAAGTCTTTGCCCTTCGACAGATCGTCGGTGAACTTCTCGGTGAAACTGACGTTGTCGTCGATCACCGTTTGGTAATCGACGGAGAAACCTTTGTCCGTCAATTTCTTGATCGTGGCAGCCGTTGAAGGATCTTGATCGTTCTCGATGTAGAACGGCCACGAGGCCACGCGAACGTTCTTCGCGTCGCCACTCGGTTCGCCGCTACCGCTGCTCGCGTCAGGGCTCGTTGTTTTGCCATTGCTGCTGTTTCCACCGCAGGCAGCCAAAGCAGCGGGGCCCAGCAAACCAAGCAGTGCCGCGCGACGAAGAAAATCTCGTCGGTTCAGTCCGGCGGGGGGAAACGATGGAAGAGGACGGTGAGTCATGGTGAAAGCTCCGGTGGTGGGGAGAAGGGATGAAGCAACAAAACCGTTACG
>JANMEI010000865.1:0-3128 GCA_031376865.1 Acidimicrobiia bacterium
CGCTGCTTGGTAGCGCTCTGCCATCACTGGCGGGGGCTTTGGGACACCTGAGACTTTTCTGACGAATTGTTCGGCAGCAGCTCGAATCTCGAGCGGCGTGGCTGGTGGCTCGAGGCCTCGAAGTTCAGTGATGTTGCGACACATCACGTGACGATACCTTCGTTAACGCTCTACGAAATACCCCAAAACCGCGCACCCTTCCGCCTCAGAAGAATGCAACTTCAAGTTAGACACGCTCTGTAGCAAAGAAGCGTGAACGGGTCTTTGCATCCTCGCGGTGCGCTTCTCGAAACTGGAGGGCTTCGGCTTCAGCTTCTGCCGCGATGGAATCGTCCTTGGTGGCGTGAACAATCCGATTGACGTAGTGCGGTGGCGAGTACAGCACGGCTCGTTCAACGAGAATGAAGTGGTCGGCGAAGTGGACATCGTCACCAATGTCCTCACCAGCGAGCAACGACATCAGCACCAATTGCGACTGGGGGCCGGTGGACACCACTTTGCGAAAGTTTGTGTTCTGCCGAGCGAGTTTCTTTACGTCATCGTGAAAGATCTCCATGGCGACCAGCGTGACAAGTTGAGCTTGCCTGTCACAAGGGACCAAAGCCCGAGTTCCTGGTGACCTTTGACGGGATGGGGACCTGCCTGACCAACGCTGCAATTCGTTCGTCATTGGTGATGAGCTCACCGAACGCGTCTGGATCAGCGATGATCCAGGAATGGCTCCCGGCCACGACTGTCCCTGTAGTTCCGAGAGCAACGCACATCGCTTCGAACGACTCTTTGGGTATGATCCCGTCTCGATTTCCCCACAGGACAGTGACGGGCAACTCACGCTCTCGCAGTGCCTCCAACTGGGGAGTGAGGTCTGCCCGCCGCGCGAGTCCAGCAACTCGTACGTACGCCGACGGATTCCTGAGGAGATTTGAAATGGCATCGGTAAGAATCACCGGCACAACGTGTGTTGCTTGACGGAGGGGCCAAATATCGCTGGGAAAATGCAACCCCCAATCCCACAAAGGTCGATCAGCCATCGCTCGGACGATTCCGTCGTCGTGCCACGCAGACCCGCCGATCGAGTTAACCAGGAGTAACGACGAGACACGGTTTGGAAAGTCATATGCGAACTGGATAGCTACACCACCGCCGAACGAGTGGCCGACAACCGCAGCCGGAGTGGGAAGGGCCGTAAGGCTGAGAAATCGATTCACCCACTCGGCGTAACCTTGAAACGAATGCTCGCTGTCTCGAAGCTCGTCGGTGCCTCCGAACCCCGGGAGTGCAGGAGCCACAACACGGACTCCCTGCTGGGCGATTTGTTCCACGACGCGAAGGTAGGCGCGATGATCGAGTCCCCATCCATGAAGGAATAAGACGGTAGGCCCTTTACCGATGTCGAGATAACGGACAGTGTCCCCACCTATGTCGATCTCAGCCATGTATGAGAAGCATCCCGTCGGGGTCACGGTTTCCCTAGGGACGAAAGTCCCGAACAGGGCTGTACTCGGCGTGTCTCGTTCAACTTTGGGTCACCAAGTCGATGCCGACGAGATCGAGAGCACCCGCTGCAGGACCAACTAAGCGCAGTTCGATGGTGATGGTTCCCGCAGGAAGCACGACTCGCCGCTCGGACCACAACACGGCGCCCCGCCTCACGCTGGTCGAACCAATCGGTGGCCCGACTGTCGCCACGGGTATCTCCCACTCGCTGATCCAATCATCTGCTGTTGTTGTCAGATTTGACGCCGCTACACGAACAGCGAGGGCTGTCGCTTCTGGGTTAGAGAACGGATCAGCAAACGCTCGCAGCACCAGAACCGTTCCCGATGAAGTACTGGGCACCGTGAGTCGAAGCGCCGGCGATCCATTCGTCCACATCAGGTGGACCGTTCCGGGGCGCCCAACCAACTCCGATAACTCCACTCGGAAACACCCTTCACTGCCAGTGTTTCGCAAGGCTGACGACCTTCCAGCGGGGCACTCCACTGCTCCACTGAAACCAAGTGCGGCAAGACCAGGCGGCGGCCAAGCAACAAGAGGGTCCACCAAACGTTTGACGGTGGAGGTTGGGTCAAGGTGAACAAAACGGAGCCCGGCGGCAACACGATCATCTGTGCGTGCATCGGCAATCAGTGAAGTTGCTGGCCCTTCAGTGGGCAAGCCAATAAGTGCACGTAGGGCATTCGGCACAAGGTCTTCTAGTCGACTGCGCTGTCTCTCGGCCGAAAGCCGTTGTCCATCGTTGCACCCAGGCTGATCTTGTGTCATTCGTTCAGTATCCAAACGTTCGTTGATTGCGTTGTGCGTTGCCCCCTCCATCAACATGAGCGCAACCGGTGAAATGCGGACCTGTGTAAGTGCCGCAGTGAGGTAGTCGCCACCGTCAATTCCTGTGTCGTTATCGCATGTTCCCAACGCAATGGCGGTCGGAACATCGGGAAGACGTGACGGATCGACGTTGTCCGATGTGGGCGCCAACATCACGACCGCATCAACGGGAATGCTCAGACCTTGCAGTGGCGGACCGCTGCCGGAATCACTGTCGAATGAACGTGGTTGCGCCAGCACGCCAGCGATTGCTCCTCCTCGCGAATGACCGACAAGGGAAAGCGAACGCGTATCGATGATTGCGGGGTTGACCGTGGCGAACTGGGATTTACCAGCGCGTAGAGGTGCAATGACGTCGCGCTCTAACAGCGCAGCGGTAACCACTCCCGGCTCACTCGATAACTGGGCGTACTCCTCATTCATTCCTATCGCGATGGCGGCGAACCCGCTTCGGGCAAGTGTGTCGGTGAGATAGGAAAGACCATCGTGGTTCGGAAGTTCGGTCCCATCGGGGCACGGCCACTGGCGCGGGCGAGTAGCAGTAGAGCAATACGCGTGAGCGCCATGGAGCACGACAACGAGTGGAAACGGACCTTGTCCATCAGTAGGTGTACTGATGACTCCCCAACTTCTGGTCATCGTGGTGCCGAGCGCTGTCGCAAGGGGTGCAAGCCCATTGTCGAAGAACACCGTATTGATCGCATGGCCGCGACCGGGGTCTCCGCGTTGAATTGCTTGGGCTATCCCTGTGGTTGGAACGGGTCTGGCAAGCAGCAGCGTTGAGCTTGGTGAAGAGGGTTTGG
>JANMEI010000287.1:0-5249 GCA_031376865.1 Acidimicrobiia bacterium
ACGATGCCTTGGCGCTCGTTGAGTGTCAATGGGAGGGTGGCAGTACGGCAAGCGATGAATCCGTTATGGCTGACCTGATGAGGCCAAAGAGTGGATTCGAGTTGTACAAACGCGGCAATGTCACCCGAGTATTGGACGACACAGAAAAGGGCCAAATCATCGAACAGCGGTACTACGTGCCAGCCGCAGCGCACGCGCACTTAGAACCCCTTGCGGCTATGGTCGATGTTCGAGACGACGCGGTTCACGTGTGGGTAGCTAGTCAACAACCGCAATCGGTCTCATCCGATGTTGTCGCCGTTCTCAACAAGCAGCGATCCGTTGTGGTGCACTCCACCTACCTCGGAGGTGGATTCGGTCGAAAATTTGTTTCCCATATGGCGATCGAAGCGACCCGGCTATCAGAAGCATCAGGTAAGCCGGTTCAGGTTGCGTTGTCCCGTGACGAAGATATGGCCATGGGGCCCTTCCGTCCACCCACCATGACAACGCTGCGTGGCGCCGTGGCTAACAACCGAGTGACTGCGATTGATCAGCTCACGATCTCCGGAGCCGGAGACCAACAATTGGTCGCCACGCTCAAACGGGTGGGTGTTGATATTGCCGAACCGCCCGGCTTGATCAGCCCGTACCGAGACGTTCGGAACTATCGAGTCAGAACACGGTCGCTCGATCTTGATGTACCCACTGGTATCTGGCGAGGAGTTGGGTTGTTACCCAACTCGTTTGCCAACGAGAGTTTCATGGATGAACTCGCGCATACAGCAAAGGCTGACCCTCTACAGTTCCGACTGGATCATCTTGCCGATGATCAGGTGAGCAAAAACTATGCCCGCTTACTGAAAGAAGTCGGCAAACGATCTGGATGGGGAACGGCACTTCCCCAAGGACAGGGGCGTGGTGTTGGTGCAGCAGCGATGGCCGGAACCATCGTTACTGCGGTAGTGCAGGTAACCGTGGTGGAAACAAAGATCAACATTGACCGGGTGTACGTCTGCGTCGATCCTGGCTTGGTCATTAATCCAGCTGGCGCGAAGCTTCAAGTGTCGGGCGGCGTCATGATGAGTTTGAGCTCAGCATTTGGGGAGCAAACGAACTTCGACAAAGGTATGGCCGTCAACACAAACCTTGATAACTACTACTTGTTACGGGCTGAAAATGCTCCACCGGTCGATGTTCATCTGATGGGCTCGGGTGACAACCCGGCCGGACTCGGCGAGCCCGGGGTTGGTCCAGTTTGCGCAGCGCTCGGCAATGCGATCTTTGCTGCGTCCGGCATACGATTGCGGTCGCTTCCCTTTGCCTTTCCGAGCTAGGTAGCTGTCGTTCTACTCGACGACTATCTAGCTTGGAAGCACCGAGCGGTCACTGACCCAGTTGCCGTGAAACCCATACGGGATTCGTTGCGGCATAGTGACGGTCGCGATCGGCCCTCGACCCACATCTTGAGCATCCAGCACAACGAAATTTGCAGCCGATCCATCTTCGGCATGACTAAAGGTCATCAGCCAGCCATCGTCTTCTGCGCCGGTGCCGCCATCCTCGCTCGGCCGAGCAACAAACACCGGCTCGCCGGCGCCCCAACCCGGGCCGTAGTTCCACGAAGTACGTTCGCCCGTTTGCAGATCGTGTTTGATCGTTTCGCCTAAGCGATTCGACGCGACGCCAGCAACGTAACCGTATCGGTGTTCCACCGTGCCGACATGGTTTGCCGTTCGGGGAAATTCCTGCGGAGAATCGTCGATCACGGTCACAGACACTCGGCGCCCTGATGGACTGATTTCCCATCGTTCAAGACGCGGTAAGCCGTCTCCGAACGGACCCAGCAGGTCATGATCCATCATTTTGTCGTAGACACAGAGATCGAGCACGATCGACCCGTCGGCCTTGTCGTAGGCATTGAGCGGATGGAAGGAGTAGCACAGCGGCGCATCGATCCAGATCAGGTCGGAGGCTTCGCCTTCGCGGGGGAGCAGACCGATCCGGGAGCCATAGTCTGGCTTCCAGCCAAACGGGAATCGGCTACCTGCGAAGGCTCGATCCATGTCGACAACACACGGAAAATCGAACACGATCGCGTACGTTTCGGTAAGTGCCATGTCGTGCAGCATGGACATTCCCATCGGGATGTCGACGGTTCGTCGGACTCGACCATCAGTTCCTACGACCACATACTGTGTGTGATCAAACCACTTCGCTGGCGCGTACACCATGGCGTGCAGTTCGCCACTTTTCGGATCAAATTTCGGATGTGCAGTAAAGGCGCCAGGGAGGGTTCCGAAGAAGTCGTTTCGAGCGACTGTGTCGAGCTCGTACGTCATTTCGACAGGAGTACCGCCACCCTCGACCATTGCCCATGTTCGTCCAGCAAAGCCGCCAACGTTGGTGTTAGGCCCGTTGTCGCCGCCAGTCCAGTTGGGACCGTCAACGGGTCGACCGATGTGTTTGCCAGTGCGATCTGAACCAACATATCGATTTCGATACCACTCGGCCTTTCCATCGCGAAGCCGGATGCCGTGCACCATGCCATCGCCCAAGAACCAGTGATGGTCATTCGGGTCGATGTCACCAAAAGGGTTTGGGCCGTTCCGTAGGTAGCGTCCGCTGAGCGCACGAGGCAACTCCCCAGCGACGGGTAGGTCTAATGCGGTGACCTCGGTGGCTACGGGAGCAAAATTCGTTGACAGGTATACGTTCATTCGAACCTCTTTGGTGTGACGGACGATGACGAACATCCGGCATAACAGCGTTACAGACATAACACTGCTATATAATCCTCACTGTGTCAAGCACAGCCACGGGCCCGGCCAAGGTTCGCAACAACGAACAGCGCGCCCAGATCCTTGATTCGGCGTTGCGTCTGCTCACCGACGAGGGACATGCGGCACTCACCATTCGGAGAGTCGCCACCGAAGCGGGGTGCTCAACCATCGGCGTGTACACGTGGTTCGGTGGCAAGGATGGATTGATCGATGCAATTTGGATTGAAGGGTTCGCGTCGTTCGCCGCAGCGCTGCATCGATCGCGGCGAGCCAGTGGACCGCTCGGCCTTCTACGTGCCCAAGCGATGGCGTATCGAACATGGGCGTTGGCCCATCCGCGGCACTACCGAGTGATGTTCATGAATGCAGTAGTCGACCATCAACCTAGCCACGAAGCGGCAGCAATCTCACTCTCTGCATTCCAAGCACTTCAATCCGCCGTCGCAGACGCAATGAGTCGCCACGAGATACCCAATGCTGATTCAGACACCGTGGCGCTCGCATGCTGGGGTATCGCGCACGGGCTGGTGTCAATCGAGTTGGCCGGGGGCGTCCCGTCATCAGCCACCACAGGCACTGCCTCTCGATTGGCGGACAAGACCTATATATTTGCGCTCGATGCGATGATTCGGGGTTTCACAACCGCATCTTGAGTTAGCCCGATTTCGTGCCGATACTACGGACGTGAAGTCAGACGGATCGAGCTTTCTTGAGCAGATGCAGGTGTCTGCTCGGCGACCGTTGCATCGAGACACCGTTCATTCGGTCGAGTTTGAAATCACCAAACGACTGAAAGGGATTGCCGGACCGGTCCCTGTCATTACCGGTCAGCCCGGGTCGGGAAAGACCAGTTTGCTGCGCCATATCCAAACTCACCAGCAATCGTTGGGGAGGTTCGTTGGGATCGGCGAAGTGCGGAACGGTTTGGAAACGGCAGTCATCGCCGCTACCCGACAAATCATTACGGATCTCACTCGTCTCGATGCCCCTCGACTAAATGCAGCTCCGATCATCGAGTCATTAACGACGGCGCTTACTCGGTATCTTCGGGCGTTCGCTTCGGACCTTTCCGTAGACGAGCGGACTCGTCAGAACGACGCACTCTTGGTTGAGATTGCTGACGCGTCGTCGAGACTGCCAAACGGCATATTGCTCTTGCTTGATGACATCGATACCGATGATGCTTATCAAGTGCTGGCGTTCACTGATGCAGTGCTTGCCCTCGCTGAAACTGGTTCACCGCTACTCGTGGTTGCGACTTCATCAACGGATCGACGCGACAGTCGCTGGCCGCGTTCACAAAAGCCTTTTCGAATTCTCCCAACGTTGACCGACATCATCGAACTTGCTCACGCACTCGGGTTCGACGTCACCCGCGATGAACTACACATTGTTGCCGACCAATGCAAAGGCAATCTGTACGAGGCAACAAACCGATTGCGGGCATTGGCAACGCACCGCAACCCGCTCGCTCATCAGCACCATTCGGGCTCGTCGCAACTCACACCTCAGCTCACCCCACAACCCGCTGCCCAACCGGCTCATGTTCCGGCACCCGCGACTGCTCCGGTTTCGGTACCCGTCTCAACACCGGTGGCCGCTGCAATTCCCTCGCTTCCCACTCGGCCGCTTCCCACCCGGACCAAATCGAACAACGAGAAGTTGGCGGACAGAATTCCCGGTCAAAGCCGAGCAACTTCACAATCAACCGAATCGAAGTTCAAAGAGGTTGCCGAGACATCGCGCCGACTTCCCGCTGATACCGGCCCACTTGACCCGTTTCGATCACTGCGAAACTCAGAACGGCGTCAGTCGCTGCAAAATCGCGACACGACAACGCCCGCTCCTGTTCCACCCATTCCGCAAGCAACGACGCCCTTAGCCAAACGTCCACAACTGCCACCACCTTCAGAAGAAAAGCCGTTTGGAGACGAAGCTCAAATCGCCTCGCTTCGCGCTGCACTCACCCATCTGAGCGACGTCGAAAACGAAGCAGACGTGTCACTGCGAGGTCAAACCTTCAAACGCCTCGGCGAGTAGTTGACGTCATCTGAACAACCCCAGGCGCGCATACGACATGAGAATGAACTGGTTGGCGTTATCTACAATTCGATGATGTGGTCGGCCCGTGAGCGAGCAACAGCACGGTTCGATACCGCTAACACCGTTGCGTTGGATTCGGCCAGGCGATCCCAGAGCCGCAACTCAGTTTCTACATCGAGCGCGCTGGTGAGGTCATCGAAGACAATCAGCTCGGCGTTGTGCAATAGAGCTCTTGCTCCTGCCGCTCGTTGCGCTTGACCACCTGACAGCCGCACACCACCAGCGCCCAGTTTGGTCTGCAGCCCTTCGGGGAAACTGGCAACGTCATCATCAAAAGCGGCCAACCGGATCGCTTCAGCCGGATCAACCGAAGCACCGAAGAGCAAGTTGTCTTCCAGTGATTCGGAGAACACGATGTCGACTGTCGCGCCGGTCGGGTCGAAG
>JANMEI010000346.1:0-12821 GCA_031376865.1 Acidimicrobiia bacterium
CATCCCCACGGCCTATGGCACCTACGAAGAGCTGCTGGCCGATCCAACCATCGATGTGATCTACAACCCGCTCCCCAACCATCTACATGTCGAATTGACCCGCAAGGCAGCCGAGGCAGGGAAGCACGTGTTGTGTGAGAAGCCAATGGCCATGAACGCCGCCGAGCTTGAGCAACTAAGGCCCCTCACCAGCCAGGTTCACCTCGCTGAAGCGTTCATGGTGCGCCTGCATCCGCAATGGCTACAGGTGCGAGATCGTATCCGTCGAGGCGAACTCGGAGAGTTGACCCACGCGCATATGACCTTTGCCTACACCAACACCGATCCGGCGAACATTCGCAACACCCTCGACGTCGGCGGTGGCGCGTTGTACGACATCGGCTGTTACTGCGTGGTTGCGGCACGGTTCTTTTTTGAAGCCGAGATTGCCAGCGCGCTCGCGATCTTTAATCGTGACCCCAACTTTGGCACTGACCGTCGCACCACGGCTCTACTCCAATTCACCGACGGACGGACGGTTGCATTTAGCTGTGCGACGCAAAGTGTCCCCCACCAACGAATTCACCTGTTTGGCACCAAGGGGCGCATCGAGATCACCGTTCCGTTTAACCAACCCGAAGAATCATCGTGCGTCTATTTCACGCACGACGGATCAAGCCTCGATGGCATCGATCAGATTCGTCACGACGTTGACATCGCTGACCATTACCAACTGGAAAGCGAATGGTTCAGCAACCTGGTCCGCTTTGAGCAACCCACCGACGCGTTGTTGAACGATGCCATTTTGCAGGCGCGGGTAATGGATGCACTGTTTCGCAGCGAGTCGTCCCGAAAACTCGAAAACGTCTGAGCAGTATCGTCAGGCTCGTCAGCGCGTTTCAAAGCGTTTCAGAGCGTTTCACCGAGCGCCGGGCGAATCACCCGCTGCTCGGTGACGATCGCGGTGACCAAATCGCACGGTGTCACATCGAATGCTGGATTCCACACTTGCGCGCCCACCGGTGCGATTTCGACCCCGCCCCAGCGCAAGACTTCGTCGCTTGATCGCTCTTCGACATGTATCTCGGCGCCAGTCGCGGTAGCTGCGTCGAGTGTGGATTCCGGTGCGGCAACGATGAACGGTATTCCAGCGCGGTGCGCCGCTAACGCCAGCGGGTAGCTGCCCACCTTGTTGCAGACATCCCCGTTGGCAGCAATGCGGTCAGCGCCGATGATCACGCAATCCACCAGCCCCAAACGAATCGCCGACGCTCCGGCACCGTCGACTTGGATGCGGTAATCAGCCCGTAGCGCAGCAAGTTCATAAGCCGTGAGCCGAGACCCTTGCAGCAGTGGACGGGTTTCATCTGCATGCACACGACCCAGTAGGCCCCGTTCATGAAGCACTCTGACCAAGGACAATGCCGATCCAATTTCTGCGCAGGCTAAGGATCCAGCGTTGCAATGCGTTTGTACCCGAACCGGCGTAGTTGGGCACAGCGTCAACACCAAATCAGCGCCGCGTTCACCCAATGCTCGCCCATCTCGAATGTCATCGTTCAGGACCGATACCGCAGCAGCGATCACTGCCGCTGGCCCCTGCGCAATTGCGGGCCGCACCCGCTCTACTGCCCAGCTCAGGTTGACCGCCGTCGGACGAGCTACCGCAACTCGATCAGCTTCGGCGTGGACCCACGCAGCACCGTGTCCATCGCGCTCGCCAGCAAGCGCCGCCAAGGCAACGCCGAGCGCCCCAGCGACCCCGATGGCGGGGGCACCCCGAACAGCGAGCCGCTTAATGGCATCGATCATTGCGTCGACCGACCTGATCTCGACCAGCCGAAGCTCACCCGGCAGGAGCGTTTGCTCGATGATGACGGCGTGATCTCCTCGCCAATCGACGGTGCGGGGCAATCCAGAGGGGGCGCTCATCTGTTCATGGTTGCACATGATTCAACGGGTTACCGGCACAACCCGGTTCACGTGTCAGCATGGATCCATGGCAACAAAGCGTCCCGCGGCTGCAGCCGTCAAAGCAGCCCAGATGCGCGTTCACACGGCGTGCTTACGGTTAATCAGCGATGGGCTGGTGGTCGGGTCTGCTGGCAACATCAGTGAGCGGTTGTCGCCGGATTGGTTTGTGGTCAGCCCCGGCGGGCAACTGTATGAAGACTTAGTTCCGTCTGGTTATCCACTGGTTCAAGTTTCGACCGGCACCCATATCGGCACCCATGCTCCAACCAGCGAAATCGCCCTTCATCTTGACCTCTACCGTACGTTCACAGATGTCGATGCAATCGTGCACACCCATTCACGCTATGCCGCAGCGTTTGCCGTTGCCCGCGTCGACCTCCCGTTTGTTTGCAATGAGAACATCGGCCCCGGCAGCGAACGAATCTTGGTCACCAACTATGGAGCGCCTGGCACGTCAACCTTGGGAGCAAACGCCATCGAAACGTTTCAGCGCCAGCCCGGATCGAAGGCCGTCCTGCTCGCTAACCACGGTGTTGTGGCTATCGGAGCATCGGTGGCCAAGGCCTATACGACTGCAGCGCAAGTGGAATGGATTGCCGAGGTCACCCACCATGCTGCAACACTGCAGCCTGGGTTGACTGCGGTGGTCGTGCTGCCGCCTGACCAGCAAGACCTGATTGGTCGAAACTACGGCTTCAGCGTTGCCCGCGAACAACCCGGAGCCAGGTCAAGCTAAGCAGCAGCGTTGGCTTTGGCCTTACGGTGCTTCACGAACTCGTAGACGATCGGCAAGAACGAGATGGCGATGATGACCAGTGAGAGCAACTCGATGCGCTTGCCGAGTGCGGGAAACCGTTTGCCTAACAGGAACCCGGCCATCGTGACGCCGCCACCCCACACGATGCCGCCGACGATGTTGTACGTGCTAAAGACCTTTGCGTTCATTCGTCCCACGCCGGCAATCACGGGAGTGAACGTACGCACGATCGGAACGAAACGCGCCAGCACGATGGCCTTCGGACCGTGATGATCGAAAAACCCTTGCGCTCGCTCAACATGCTTGGGGTTAAACAAACGCGATTTTGGTTTGTCGAACAACGCAGGACCGGCCTTTGTCCCGATTCGATAACCGACCTGATCGCCGATGATGGCCATTGCGATGATCACCGCAACGATCAACCAAATTGGCAGATCTAAACGGAGTGGATCGTCTTTGTCGGCAGCGGCCAGAATGACGTCGGTAAACAACAACGAGTAGACGGGCACAAAGAAGCCAATCAGTAAACCTGTTTCCGCGAACACGATGAGCGCAATCCCAATGAGCCCGTACTTATTGATCAACTTTTGCGGGTCAAGACCCAGCGCACCAAGTGACAGAAACGTCGATACAAGCATCCCCCTATCGTAGGAGACGAGGCATGAACGCAAATGCTCCTTATAATCACATGATGTGAAACGCGTCACGTCTTTGCCTAGAGTGACGTCAGGTCAGCGGCAACACGGCCGACGTAGCCTGAGGGAAGGAAACATGTTTCGACTATCCGGCGGCGAGCTCGGCCGTCGTGAGCTACTGAAAGCAGCAGGCTTCGTCACCCTTGGCAGCGCCTCTTTCGCTGGTTATCCGCTCACCACGTCGCATGCCGCAACGGCGAAAGCTAAAACTGGCGGAACCCTCCGAGTCGGTGTGGTGGGGTCAACCAACGACATCCTTGATGGCCAAACGATCATCACCAAAGCCGACCTAGCCCGCATGATTGGCAGCTGGGAAACGCTTCTGGCCTTCGACCAGACGTTTACCCCGGTTATCACGTATGGACTCGCCGAATCCGTCGAAACACCTTCGTTGTCCCGCGGCGTCGTTCGTCTCCGTGAAGGCCTCACGTTCCACGACGGCTCCCCCGTTACCGCCGAGTCGATCATCTTTTCGTTTCGACGTCTGCTCGACAGAAGCCTTGGATTGGCGTCGCAGAAGACACTCGCCGAGTTTTTCGATCCAAACGGCATGAAGAAACTCGATCCGTTGACGGTCGACTTCGCCCTGCTGAAACCCACTGTTGGCTTTAAAGCGGCGTTGGCTGGTCCTACCAACACCATCGTCCCGATCGGCTACAAGCGCAATGACCCGAAAAGCAACATTGGCACCGGGCCATATCGAGTTATCTCGTTTACGCCGGGCCGCGAGAGTGTTCACGTCAAGAACACCAAGTATTGGACAAGGGGCAAGCCAACGTTCGACGAAGTGCGAATCATTGACTTCGCCGATAAGGGCGCTTTGGTCGACGCGTTGTTGGCGGGACAAATCGATGCCGCCATCGATATCCCATTGACCTCGATTCCCCGGGTCAGTCGCAACCCGAACTTGACCGTAAACGAGACCGTGGCTGGCGGCTGGTTGTGCTTTGCGATGTTGACCGACCGGGCACCGTTTAATGATCCCAAGGTTCGTCGAGCCATGCGTTTACTCGTGAACCGCAAAGAAGTTTTGGATCGCGCCTTAGGCGGGCGAGGCCAGATCGCAAACGACCTGTTTGGTTACAACGACCCGTTCTACAACGCCAATAGATTTCCGCAACGCGAACAGGATGTCAAAAAGGCAGTCGAACTGCTGGCTGCAGCCGGCTACAGCGCATCAACACCTCTTGAGTTCGAGCTTGCTGCCCCTGACGATACCGGTGGATTGATTCCGATGGCGCAAACGTTCGCGAAGCAGGCTGCGGCGACAAATGGCATCGTAAGCGTACAGGCAAAACCGATGAACTCCACCTATTGGGACAGCGTATACACCAAAGCTCCTATGTACACATCGTATTGGTCGCCACGTGCATACCTTCCGCAAATCGCTGCCACCACCGGTTATGGCGAGACCCTGTACGAGAAGACCAACCCAGCGTATCAAGCGTTGTTTCTCCAAGCTTCCGGTGAAGGCAATGACTCCAAACGCAAAGAGTTAGTCAAGCAACTCCAAAAGCTTGACTACGACGACGGCGCGTACATTATTCCGGTTTTTAACAGTTTTGCTGACGGTTTCACGAAGAAGCTGAAGGGCGTACAAAAGCGACCAAGCCAACTCAACCTCGACTACTACGGTCGCGGTTGGCAAGACCTATCGTTCGGCTGACACAACGGCAATTCTGGCCCGATCATCTCCCTCGGCGACTCCCCAACACGCATGCTCCATGTTCAGGATGACCACTGAGCTTGAGTAGTCGCGCTTCGGCTCCAGCGCCCACCAAGTTGGCGCATAGTTCTCGATGTAGACCAGCCAGACCCTCTAACGAATCCGCGGCGTGGACACCCGGCACCAGATCACCCGCATGATCAATAGGCGTACAGATAATCACGACAGATCCATCATCATGGCGAACCACTTCCACCGACCGGGCCTGAGAGGGCCAATCGAGAATCGATGCAGTGGTGATTTCCCAAAATCCTTCGGTGACTCCTTCAGGGTGCGGGTGATGGACCACCCGGTGATAGTGCCGATGCCCAGACAGCCAGGCGATGACATTCGAATGCCGATGCATCACTTGTACCATGGCAGCACCCAAGAGCCGCTCTGCTGCTGCTGCGTGCGAAGAGTCCGGAGTGGTATTGGTTAACGCCTCAGCACCGTGGTGGGTTGCAATGATCACCAGTTTGTTGGTCTCACCAAGTCGATCGCTCAACCACTGCAGCTGAGCGTCACCGACAGAGCCCTCGTAGTGACCGTAAGGGTGATTGGTATCCAGAACAACAATACGAACGTGTTCAAGATCATGTACGTAGTCAGCGTTGACGCCCGTTGAACCGAATCCCAACGCCAGCTCGCGATGCGCAGCAATCCACTCTGCAGAACTCACTACCCGGCGACCGTCATCGGCGCGCACCAGGCGCGTCGGTGCAATGTCGTTGTAACAGATCGGGTCGGCCAAATAGTCAGCAAACGGATCGTGCGGATCAAAGGTCGCCGGCACAGCCGTTGCCTTCTCATTACCAACGGCCCAAGCCTCGCTCCGATCAGTGGTCAACGACGTACCCTGTCGCATCACGTCGTGATTGCCAATCACCGGCACGATCGGCAGGCCAATACCAACGTGGGTGATCGGAGCGCTGATCGCCTCCAACAGACCCTCCACCGACGGATAGCCATGGTTTCTTTTCCAGTCGTCGTCGACCGACGGATCAGGGCACCAAAACCCTTCACCCGCCGCAGCTACCGATTGAACACCGTCATACGGGAGATGTGTGGTGCCCCCATTGAGTATCGCCAGATACGCGTCCAGTTCGTTGCGCTGGGCGTTGTCGATGCAATCGCCCGTGACGATCGCGACGTCGAACGGAGCATGGGTCACCGCACCGGTCGGTGTTCGACGGATGGTGTTGACCATCATCGCAACCGCATGATTGACCAACAACTCATATGGCCGATGCATCGGCAACAGGTGACGCCACTTCGCGACATCGCCAAAAGATTGCAAATGCTCTGCCCTCAACGGTGACGAAGCATCCAGAACATGCAGATCGGTGAGGTGCACCAGCGCCACCAACACTGTCCCTGGGGCCGCTCTGTAAGGTTGAACAGTTGCGCCTGAGCGCCACACGTGCTCCATCTGACGAGAGTTGGTGAGTGTGCGGTACCCGCCACCCTCGTGTCGACCGATTCGGTTGGTTGAGGTCACTCGGTCATACTAGCGAAATAGTATGTGAACTGACGGTAAACTCCTTCAGAGCATCAGGTAGAGGATCAACGCCGATCCCGGGCCCGGTTGGCACCGTCAAATGTCCGTCATCCAACACAAAGGCATCGGTTACGTCTCGGTGAAAGTAACGCGCGGATGCTGATGTATCTCCCGGAAGCGTAAAACCGGGCAGCGCAGCAAGGGCAACGTTTGCCGCACGACCAACCCCTGTCTCTAACATTCCACCGCACCACGTCGCAATCCCAGCAGCAAGACAGAGATCGTGAATCTTGAGAGCTTCAAGATACCCGCCTACCCGTCCCGGTTTGATATTGATGATCTGGCAAGCCTTCGCCTCAATGGCATGCACTGCCGCACGAACGGAGTGGATCGATTCGTCTAGGCAGATCGGTGTCCGGATCAACTTTGACAACTCAACGTGTCCCGGCACATCGTCCTCGGCAAGTGGCTGCTCGATCAGCAACAGATCAAACGGGTCCAGTTTGGCCAGTGTTGGAGCATCAGCCAGCGAATAGGCCGCGTTGGCATCGACCTGCAGCATGATGTCGCCGAAACGCTCACGAACTGCCTGGACAGCAATCACATCGTGACCGGGCTCAATTTTCAGTTTGATTCGGAGATAGCCCTGCGCCAAATACTGTTCGACCGTGTCGAGCAACTCGCCGATCGAGTTTTGAATCCCCACGGACACACCACTCGGCACCCGAGTCTTCGTTGCCCCCAAACGCTCAGACAACGGTTGGCCGTGCAAGCGACACTCGGCATCTAACACCGCAGCTTCGATACCACCCTTCGCCATTGGATTGCCCGACACCGGAGCAAACAGGTGATGCAGTGTCGAAGCCACCACCTTGTTTGGGTTGAGCCGCGGCAACAAAAAGCGAGTGATGATGTCTTGGGCCCCGTCTGCGTACTCGGCCGAGTACAAAGGTTCCGCATCAGCCACGCACTCGCCCCACCCATGTGTATCTGGACCGACCACTTCAAGCAACATGGCATGGCGCGTGTGTTCGGTTCCAAAGGACGTTCGAAACGGCGACACCAGCGGCAGATTCAGCCGATGCAAAACAACGTGAGTGAGTTTCATGACTTCCGGCTTAGCACGTACGAATGGTCAGCGGTCATGCCACGTACACATAGCGTCCCATCTTCGACCTGGCCGAGGGCAACCCGGAGGTCAGCCTGAACAAGTCGGGCCAAGTCTGGATCCGTGAGACGAATGTGGTCGATCGATTCCGGCAGCGGCAGCACCACATCATCGGCCGTGGCAACAATCGCAGCGCCTTCACTTGTGGTGACCTCCCACCGCACTTCAAATCGATCGGTGTCGACTCCTTCATTGATGGCATCAGGTAGCCGTCCATACAAGTTCGGATAAAACCCGATCACCTGAGCGCCTAACCGCACCAGATTGAACCTCGCGTTACGCCGTTGAAGCGGGTCAAATGTCCAGGTGATGGCTTCGATTCCCTGTGAGCGGGCCCATTCGCGCTGATGAGTTTTCATCGCATACCCGAGTCCCGAATTGGCGTGACTTCGTTTTGTCGCTGTCATATGAGAATGCAGGCCCCGCCTGGCTGTGATTGGATCAACCGACAGCAGCCCAAACGCAGCAACTACGGGCTCGCCTGACAGCAAACCCAAACCCAGGTAGGCACCGTGGCGCGCTGCGGCAAAATAGGTATCGAAATCGTTGGCCGCCCCATTGCCCCAGGCATCTTGGAACACCTCCAGCGCTTGACGGGCACCGGATAGATCGGTCACCGCCCGTACCTCGAGGCTCGCAGTCGGGAAATCGGCAGATGGCACTCGTCCATGGTGACATATCGACCTAAACGAAGAGCGGCTAGAGTCACCGGGTCCAGCCCACCAGCTGCAAAAGGATCACAACATGAAGAAAAACACCACACGAACACTCCGCCTGCTTGGTATCGCATCAGCGATTGCATTGACGCTTTCTGCGTGCGGAACGAGCTCCAAGTCCGCAGACACTACCGTTGGCTCGGAAACTGCCGTCACAACCGTCGCTGCAGAGACCACCGACACGACACCCGCCGCAGCAGCAGGAGCCCTCTTCGACACCCTGCCGCAGTCCATCAAGGACAGCAAAGTTGTGAAGGTCGGCTCCGACGTCACCTACCCGCCCTACGAGTCCTTCAAAGAGGGCAGCACCACCGACGTAGAGGGTTTCGACTTTGACTACGCACAAGAGGTTGGCAAGCTGTTGGGCGTCGAATTCAAGTTTGAAAACGGTGGCTTCGACAGCCTGATCACCGGTGTCGAAGGCGGTCGTTACGACGTCATTTTGTCGGGCATGACTGACAATAAAGATCGCCAGGCCAAGGTGGACTTCGTCGATTACCAAAAGAGCGGCTTCGCTATCTTGGTCAAAAAGGGCAACCCTGCTGCAATCGTGAAGGCTGAAGACCTCTGCGGGAAGAAGGTCGGCATGCAGTCCGGCACCTCGCAGATCGAATTCGTTAAGGGCATCAAGTGCGACAAGCCCATCGAAATCTCAGAATTCCCAACCGAAGACGAAGCACGCCTCGCCGTGTCGTCAGGCCGTGTCGATGCTGACGTTGCCGACCTTCCTCCAATGTCGCACTTCGTGAAGACCGCCCCCAACGGTGCGGACTTCGAAATCTCGTCGACTGAACAGTATGAAACCGGATTGTTGGGAATGGCGATCTCCAAGAAGTTGCCCGAGTTGCGTGATGCGGTCCAAAAGGCCACTCAGACCCTGATGGACAATGGAACCTACGACAAGCTCCTCGCCAAGTGGGGCCTCGAGGCCACCAAGATCCCTGAAGCAACCGTCAACGGGGGCTGATCCTCACTACGATCGGTGCACCATGTCACCGATCGACAACCAAACAGGACGACAAGTCGTTCCCCTTCGCCACTACGGTCGCTTCGTTGCAGCTGTAGTGGTGTTGTTGTTACTGAGCGCATTGTTCATCAGCGTCGGCCGCAACGACAAGGTCAACTGGGGCACGGTCGGCAAGATCATTACGTCCACCATCACATTACGCGGCGTCTGGATCACGATCCTCCTGACCCTCATCGCGATGTTTGCCGGGCTGGTGCTCGGCACGCTGTCTGCCGTTGGCGGGTTGTCCAAAAACCCAGTTTTGCGCGGCGTAAGCCTCGGCTTCACCTGGTTCTTCCGCGGCACGCCGTTGCTCGTCCAGATTTTGTTTTGGTACAACCTGGCACTGTTCTTCCCCCGTATTGGCCCTTGGGACACCAACGAGGTGATCCCCGCGTTTGCCGCCGCGGCACTCGCCCTGTCACTCAATGAAGGGGCCTATATGAGTGAGATTGTTCGCACCGGCATCCAAGCGATTGACCCGGGCCAGACCGAAGCAGCACAGTCACTCGGCTTAACTCCGGTGCAAACACTTCGACGAGTGGTGCTGCCACAAGCGATGCGAATCATTATTCCGCCCACCGGCAACGAGACCATCTCAATGCTGAAGAGCACTTCGCTGGTGTCCGTCATTGGTTCGGTTTACGACCTCCTCACTCGGTTACAGATCACCTACCGTCCAAAAGGCCTGGTCATTGAGTATCTCTTTGGTGCCAGCTTTTGGTACCTGGTTCTCACCACCATCTTCAGCATCGGGCAGTACTTCATCGAGAAACGATTCGGTCGCGGTTTCGATCGCCCGGGTTCAGCAAGATCTTCCTCAAAGCGGATGTTCGGCCTCGGAAAGGCGGTCGCATGACCTACGTTCCAACGTCTGGTCCGGTCGTCGAAGCGCTTGGCGTCTGTAAGAACTTCGGACGCCTTGAAGTACTCAAAGGCATCACGCTCACCGTCGACCACGGTGAGATTGTGTCGCTGATGGGCCCATCTGGGTCGGGCAAATCCACATTCCTCCGCTGCCTCAACCATCTCGAAACCATCAATGGGGGCGAGCTTCGGGTGTTTGGTGATTACGTTGGGTACCGCGAAGTCGGCAACAAACTGCACGAATTGAAACCCAAAGAAGTTGCGGCCCGCCGCCAAAACATCGGCATGGTATTCCAACGCTTCAATCTGTTTCCTCACATGACCGCGTTAGAGAACATTTGCCTCGCTCCTACCGTGGTGCGCGGCCGGTCCAAGTCAGACGTCGCCCACCACGCCGAGGTGTTGCTAGATCGAGTCGGCCTGTCGGCAAAACGCGATGTGTACCCGGCCCAATTGTCGGGCGGCCAGCAACAGCGCGTCGCCATTGCCCGCGCCTTGGCAATGGAACCCGAATTGATGTTGTTCGATGAGCCCACTTCTGCGCTGGATCCCGAATTAGTTGGCGAGGTATTGCAAGTGATCCGAGACCTCGCCGAGTCGGGCATGACCATGGTGATCGTCAGCCACGAGATCGGGTTCCTGAAAGACGTTTCCGACCGGGTGTTCTTTATGGATGGCGGCGTCGTGGTCGAGTCAGGACCTCCGGTCGAGGTACTGGTCAACCCACAACACGAACGCACGAAGGATTTTCTTCGGCGGGTTCTCCAGCCCGACAGCTAACGGGCCAGCGGGCTGAATGATTCGCCCGCTTTCAACGAATCCGAAAGTCACCAACGCGCTGGAGCACGTTGATTCGGCTCATGAAGTCGTCGGAATCGATGTAGCACCCCTGCAGATGGCGCCGCCCGCTGTTGGGATCGAACTCATTTCGACCGTGTAGCACTCGTCGATTGTCAAACACCTCGCAGTCGCCAGCGTCCAGCCGGAAGGCATACTCGAATCGCGGATCTCGGATCAGGTTGCTGAACGCTTGGTAGGCCGCGTAAAACGGCAATACCTCGGAAGGATCGCAGTCCAAGGGGGCCAGCAACGCGTTCGAGTAACGCACCTCAAAGTACTCTCCTCGATGATCGAGCCGGATGACCGGTGAAGTGGCACCGACATCGGTGTGATCGTTTTGGTAGCGGTATGTGGCAGGCACGCGCGTGAGTGTTTCCCAATGGTTTGGGTGCATACGTTTCAGTTCGTCCGCTACGGCAAATCCGTCAACCAGAATCGATTCACCGCCCTGGGCTTCGTTCACCATGCAATGCAAGAACTGCACACCCGGCTGCGCTTCTCTGCTCACGAGATCTGTATGCGCAGTGAGTTTGACCGAGGTGTAGGCGAGCGAATCTGGTTTCGGTTCTGAACGCACCTCCCAGACAAGGCCGAAATTAGAATCACGCAAAAACGACACTCGTTGGGCCAGTTGCGCAACGGTTCCCGGAGTTGATCCCAGGCCTTTCACCATGGTGAAACCAACTCGGTTGAGTTGTTGTAGCCACTCCAACAGAATTGCGTCAGAAGCCAGTATGTCGTCGAAGGAAAATTCGGGACGGTGTTGTTCCATGAACGCCGCACTCCACACGTGAAGATTCCGCCGTGACGTTGCTCTGCTCGCAGAATCGTATGCGTGCTGATGCAACCAGCCAGCAGAAAACTCGGAAGAATGGCCGTCGGGCCAGACGATCAGAATGCCACGATTGATGATCTGAGCCGATGTGGCTCGAATCGTGAGGGGAATGGACGCAGGGTCGCTTAAACGTTCTCCGGCAATTGGATGTCGACACTGCGAACAACCGCAGTTGTCTCGTAACCAGACGTAATGGAAACGATGAGCCGCTATGCCCCAGTCGACCAGGAGTTGATCCGACTCCAGTGTCACAGCGGCGACGTTCGGAGCAACAAGCTGAGCGGCGTCAGTAACGGACATGGCGCCAGTCTGTCCGTCCGCTGACCTCAACGCAATTACGTTGCCACCATCAGGCAGATGCCCTCGCCGATGCGCCTACGGTAGGGCTATGACGTTGATAGTCGACTCGGGCCAAATTTTGCTGTTTCGGCTCTTTGACGTCGCCGATCGGGTCGATCTCGTCACCGTCGAACGAGAACTGCGATCCGCAACAAGCACACGCAATGGCACCGCACGCCTGCGGTTACAACGGCAACGAGACGGCGTGGTTTTCACCAATCCACCCGTGTCAGCACTGCTGGCAGAGCGGTCTCTACGGTTGGGCGAGCGAGATTTTCCCGTGCGCGTCTTCGCAAAGGCTTACGACTTTGGGGTGATGACCATCTTGTGGGCATTGGTAATCCCTCCCGGTACCTCTGTTGATGCCCTCTCTGACCTCTCTGTCGAATTGGAGAGCGAAACCATGCGATTGCACTTGCAACACGGCATGGGCGAAGAC
>JANMEI010000364.1:0-3833 GCA_031376865.1 Acidimicrobiia bacterium
CACATACGCACGATGAAACGCTCGAGAAGAGAAGCCGAGCCACATCGAGAACAACGACAACGTCACCGGCACCCCACCAATCACGGCCGCGAATTTGCCCCAATCCACTTCGGCTTCAGCACCCGGCAACCGGGACTGAGGAACAAATACTATGCGTGTCAACTGATTCTGCTCAGCGGCAACCTCGGCACGAAGCCTGGCCACGACCGATCGACACGTTGACTCGCCCAGCAACACATTGTGTTCGGCGGCGAGACGATCACGGATCCGTTTCGCAGTATGGCGCTGCTTCACCGGTGCCGTGATATCGACCCGCAGCACCTCACGAATCCACTCATGATGCGGACCAGACAACGGAGACGGCCAAGACCCCTGCCGACGATCAACCGGCTCCGGTGACACAAGCGCCGCCCGCACATCACGACGATGAACCTTGAAACGCTTCGCCAAACCACGAGTACTCAACCTCTCGTCGCGAGCCGCAATCCGAATCTGCTCAAACAACTCCACTTTCGACTTCACTTTCCCCCTCACCCCACCACCCAAAACAGGCAGCCAACGGCAAGAGACTTAGTAGCTCAAGGTGGGGCCAAATTCTCAAGCGCTACACGCTCAAAGTGGGGCCAGAATTCAATAGCGTTCTCATTCTATCGGTCGTTGCTACACGGCTTGGTTTTTGAGTGTATCGAATCGTTGTTGCGGGGTGTCCCATCCGAGGGTTTTTCGGGGGCGATTGTTGAGTTCGTTTTCGACTTCACGGAGTCGTTCGGGGCTGTGAACGGAGAGGTCGGTGCTTTTCGGGAAGTAGCCGCGAAGGAGCCCGTTGGTGTTCTCGTTACTTGGCCGTTGCCATGGCGAGTGAGGCTCACAGAAGAACACGGGAATACCGGTTTCCTCGGTGAACTCGTGATGGCGGGCCATCTCGATACCTTGGTCCCAAGTCAACGACAATCGTAAGTGTGCAGGCAACTCGTTGAATCGGGCCATCATGGCTTCTTTGAGTTGCTCCGCCGTTCGAGCGCCAACAATGTGGACGAGCATCGTCATTCGAGTGACTCGTTCCACGAGCGTCCCGATAGCGGATCCGTTGAACTCACCAATAATCAAATCTCCTTCCCAATGACCTGCCTCCGACCGGTCCGCTGCTTTCGAAGATCGTTCACTCAACGGCCGCATTGGCGCCGTGAACCGTTGCAGTTTCTCACCACGACGCCGTTTGCGTCGCTGCAACCGCCGAGTACGTAACGCCTTCTCACGACGCAGCGATATCAACGGATTGAATACCCCCCGGTAGATCGACTCCGGTGAGATGAGCACTGCCTCGGTGCGTTTGGCCAACGAAACCGAGATCTGTTCTGGGCTCCACTGCTTGTCGAGCAACCCTTGGAGGGCTTCGTTAATAACGGAATCGGCAAGCTTGTGAGCCTTGGGTCGTGGCCTGCGGCCTAGCATTTTCGATTGCGCATTGAACGGTTCATATTGCCAGACTCGGTGTCATCATTGCGGGCTATTTCTCGGCAGACCGTGGAACAGCACGCCCGGGAAGGAGCTTCGCAATCGTCCGACCTGAAGCCCCGTCACGGACCCCATCGGCGATGATTACCCGTTCGGCCTGAGACAAGTAGCGGCCCGGTTCTGGCTTCTTTGGGACGATGCGCGCATCGATTGCTGGGTAGAAATATGTTCGTCCTTGATACTTTGCTCGCCGGCCGTGTTGCCAACGAACACCAATCTTTCGATCAACACCGGCACGGCGACACGCTTTAGAATTGCTGATTCCCGTTTTCAACAACTCAATGTAGAAAGCACGCTTGCCAACCAGCGGGATGCCACCCGGACAACGACCCATCAGACACCTTCACATTCAGTTATGTGTAGCGACCGCGTGAATCCACCCATGCCAAGCCGGGGCCAAATCAGGTTGACAAACCCACAAACAATTCCACTTTGGACTTCACGTTTCCGACTCCCCGCACCACCAGCCAGAACAGCCACCAGCACAACAGAATCACTAGCTCAAGGTGGAGCCAAAACCTCCAGCGCGATGGGGCCAGATTTCTCCAGCGTTCTCACGAATGGCGCGTCACGGTTCACGGTATGCGTCGCGTCGAGCAAAGGCCAAACGTTGGGGCGTCGGCAGCACCCGGCACGGCATTCAATGGCCGCAGAGAAGATCGACTATGTCGGCCATTGGGGTATTCCCGATACCAATGTCCTTACCCGTCTGGGTTCGGCAATCATTGCGGACGCCGTCGACTTGTATGGCGGAGTGACAGGCCCGGCTGCTCGACGACACAAACTCTCACTCATTGGTGCTCATTTTGCTGGGGACGTGATCTGGCCATACGGCGGCAGGGAATGGACTCTGTCACGCAACGACATTTTCGCTCGGCTGACGTTGCACCGATACATCACCAACCCACAAACCTGAGCCAGGTTAGAGGCGAAGTTCCACGGCTGCGTTGTTCACCCACGCATCTTGTACGCGCACATACGTTCCGATACTGGCGAGTGATCGGTGCCGGGTTTGGTGGGCAATCGCACGGTCGGATCGTCCGGATAACGACGCGTAGGTGACGAAACCGGCTCGTAGTGAATGGAAGGAATATCCGGTGGGATCGTTCCCGGCCCGTTGCACCGTTGTTTGTACGATGGTGTTGAGTGCGTCAGTACTGATCCGGTTCCGACGTGGTTGTAACGACTTGGTAAGCCCACGCAGCAGTGGGCCGGTGGTGATGTCGGTGGCTCGGCGCCATTGTTTGATTGCTTCGACCGGGCAACGATCCGCAATGGTGGAGCGGGGCAGCACCACGAGTTCATCGATCGACCCGGTCTAGTTCACCTTCGACCGGGGAATGTGGAGGACCAAACCTTTCTCGTCGGTTTCGATATGTTCCACATCAACGGCTGCCAGTTCTGACACGCGTAACGCACCAACAAAACCGACCAGCAGCACCGCGCGATCACGCAAACCAGCCAGGAGCGATCCGCCATCCACATTTGTGGTGGGGATTGCTTGGACGCATTCCCACAACAGTGGAGGATGGAGCGGTAGGGCACGGGTTGGTGGTGCCGAATGGGTTCGCCGGATACCGTCCCACACCGCACTGTGATCAGCATTGTCGAGCGGTGATGCCATCTTAGCGGTGATGTGCGCGAATCGGATCGCTGACAGTCGCCGGCTCATGGTCGAAACCTTTGACTCGCAGCGAACCATGAACGTGAGATACCGGGCGATCACATCAGGTGCCTCGGGAAGGGGAGTGTGGCCGTGCGCCTGGCACCATGCGCACCATTCCGACCAATCTGATTGATAAGCACGCACAGTATTCGCGGCACTTGACTTTGCGGCATACCAGAGTTCTTCCTCACCGAACCCGGTGGCGACAGTCGCCGAGACGGGCAGCGAGTTCGGCGCAGCACGCGGGGTCCGCACGATCGAACCCTGGAAAATGGTCTTGTTTGACTGAGGCGGCTTGGACACCACCAGACTGACAGGGCACCGATACCACGCCCGGGATACCCAAACCCTGCCCGAATCCGAAGCACCGCTTGAAACACATGATTCATCAGAGTGCCGGTCCTGCGGCTCAACCACCTGATCACATTGTTAGCATGACAGGATCATTTCCGAGGGATCGATAATGGTGAAACATCGATCACCCCAGGAACCATAAACAACAAATCCTCTACCAAACAGTCCTTGGGTACCATCGACTTGATCCGTCGAAAATTCAATCGTGTTTAGATATTTCTGCACTAGAGACATCACCGCCGTTCTGTCGTGTGGTTGCACCTCGAAACGCAGCGAACGTGGTTCTTGAATCGCTGAC
>JANMEI010000377.1:0-11966 GCA_031376865.1 Acidimicrobiia bacterium
GCGAACCACCCAAAAGAAGAACCAGGAAAAGCTCATCGCAGCCCAGATCGTCGTCGCTGAAGCGAAGGCCAAGTCTGACGGTTTGAAGGATCTCTATGCACAACAACTGCGGGCTGCGTCCAGTGGAACTGACCTGCAGAGTGTCTCTACCTCGTCGTTTGTCGAAAACACCGGACGCCAAAAAATCCAATTGGTGATCGCCCTTGGCGTGTTGTTTTCGCTGGCGTTGACGTGTCTTGTCTTGTGGCTAATTGAGCAACGGAAACACGATCGTGCCCGACAACTCGCATAACTCGCCCGGCCAGCCCGGAAGTAAAAAGGAACGACGCAATCGGCGAGAGCGTCGCGCCCAACTTCGAACGATTAACGAACAACTGTCGACGTTTCCCGAAACAGTCGCGCCAGTCGCTTCCGTCGCTCCAGTTGCTTCCGTTGCTTCCGTTGCTTCCGTGCGGCCTCCACAGCCCGCTACTCAAGCGCACCGGGCCGAAACCGATCGATCAAGCATGTCGTCGGCCCCATTACCTGTCAGCCCACTCGAATCAGTCCTCCGGAGACCGATCGTGTTCGCCCTCGCGACCGCGGTTGGTTTGGTGATTGCAGCATTTGTCACCTTGACCCAACCAACGACTTACTTCGCACAAACAACCCTCACTGTCGTCAGCGATGGTGTCAACGGCGAATCGGTTCCACTCGACAGCGCAGCGGCGTCTTCCACTGCGTTTGCCTTTTCCCGTTACGGATACTCAACCGCTAGCGCCGAAGGAATTACGAGACGCACTCGGCTCACCACCAGTCAGGCGTTCCCTGCATTGAAGTTTGATGCTTCGCCAAACAGTCCCTTCATCACGATCAAGGCTTCGGGATCGAGCCCCGGCGCCGCATTTCGCCTCGCTGATGCTTCGTCGGAAAGCCTCAAGGACATCATCACGGATTTCCGTTCGACAGCCGCACAACGCCTGAAGGATCAACAGACAAATTACGAAACGGCCCGCAGCAACACGTTGGCGGCTGAGGCCGATCAGCTCGAACTGCAAACCAAACTCACTGCGCTCCAAAATGATCTGCTCTTCGAGCCAAACAGCGAACAGATCCGACAGCAAGTTGACGAGACTCGCGCAGCCATTCGAACAGCCACGTTGTCTGCCGAATCAAGCCGAGCCAAATCAGACGCCCAACTCGCTTCACTCGGCGAGGCACAAACACAAATCGAAAATGGCCTGCAACTCCGAACGTTTACCGAGACATTTTTAGCTGGGTCTGACGGCGGATTGAAGCCGAACCCAACCACCCTCATCATCGTCTTGGCCGGCATGCTGCTCGGGCTCGCGCTCGTCACCATGCTCGAGAACCGTGCTCAGCTCAACGCTCTCCGTTAAATCGAATCCCCAGGTACTTCGGATTGCCATCGCTGGTGCCGGGATACTCGCTGCGCTCCTTGTCACGGCCCGACCCTCGATGGCGTTACTCGCCGTCGGATTAAGTGGCATTGCCATTGGCCTGTTCGTCCAACCAACGCAGCTCCTGGCGATTGGTGTTGTGCTGACGAGTTTTGCTGGGTTTTGGTCGAACATCGGCGTACCCGCTCCGTTGCACCGGGTCCTGTTACTTGGTGCATTGGGAGGACTGTTTGTTGGTATCCCCCTCGGATCGCGCCGCACGTTCAAGGTTCGATGGCGATTTGAACATCTACTGATCGCACTGACCGTGTTGTGGGTGATCTTCTCAGCGATATCGGCCGGGACGATGAAGACTTCTTCGGGTCAGAGCGGTCTGTTTGACCGACTCGGTCTCATCCCGTACCTGTTGTTTGTCCTGGGACCACTCATCGTCGATACCGAGCAAAAACGGGTGACGATTTTGCGATGGTTGGTTATAGCTGGCGCATACTTTGCGGCAACGGCGCTCCTTGAAGGCATCGGATTAAAGTCCGTTGTCTGGCCGTCGTACATCAACGATCCAACGATCGGCATCAGTTTCGAACGCGCCCGCGGTCCCTTCGTTGATGCGAGTGCCAATGGTCTTGCGTTGTTCTTCAGCGCCATCGCAGGACTCCTTCTCGCACGTCGAAGCAGGGGCCTACAACGCGCTGCCGCCATCGGCGTTTCTGCGTTGTGCTTCGTCAGCACCGTCTTTACGTTGACGAGGTCCGTATGGATGGGGGTCATCCTCGCCACCACCGTAATGGTGTTGTCAACCAAACGACTTCGAAAGTACTTCTTGCCCGGGGCTGTGGTTGGTGTCTTCGTGGTCGTTGCGCTCTTTGCATTTGTGCCTGGACTTCGCAGCAGTGCCGACGAACGAGCCGGTAGTCAACGGTCGGTGTGGGATCGGCAAAACCTCAATTCGGCAGCTATCGCTGTTGTTGAAGACAAACCACTCACCGGTGTCGGCTGGTCAAACTTTGTGCAATCAGCGCCAGACTATTTGTGGCAGGCCGCCGACTACCCGCTGTCCGGTGAAGGCATCGACGTCCACAATTTTGTGCTTCGTTTGCTGTCCGAGATTGGCATCGTCGGGTTCACGTTGTGGTTCGCAACTTTTGCCTTGGCAGTAGTTGGGGCGCTCACTCGACGTGGCCCACCTGAGTTGGCCGATTGGCGTTGGGCTCTACTCGGCATGTCGTTGATTTGGTGTGTTGTCGGAGCGCTTACCCCCGGTGAGTTTGCGTATCCAACGTTCGTCCTGTGGCTCTGGGCCGGCATCACCGCCAGTCCATACCTGCGATCACCGCGCCTGCTCACCAATACGCATGCGTTGCTGGATCGAGTACTCAACGTGCCAACCATCGAGAAGATTGCGCTCGGGTTAGGAAGCGAACCCCAGCCGGGTTCGACGAAAACACGGCGCCCCACCGCACCTGCCATTCCACGTCCACGGACGCTGCATGCGCTTACTGGTGTCCGGTTCTTCGCCGCGTTTTACGTCGTGGCGTACCACTACAGGGCAACCTTCATCGAATTGATTCCCGCCGCGAAATCACTCAACGGGTTTCTCGAAGGTGGCTTCCTCTCCGTCGATTTCTTTTTCGTCCTGAGCGGCTTCATCATCGGTTGGAACTACCTCAATCGAATGACCACGCTGTCGACGCAAGAGTATGTGCGCTTTCTATGGACCCGCCTGGCACGGATCTACCCGCTGCACCTAGTGATTCTCGTCGGGCTTGCCCTCATGGCGTTTGGAAGCCTGACGTTCGGTAACACATTGGACAAGGATCTCTATGGCGTTCGCGACTTTATCGAGAACATTTTCCTCGTCAATTCGTGGCGACCAGCACCACGACTGACCTGGAACTACCCCGCCTGGTCAATCAGTGCCGAGTGGCTTGCGTATCTTCTCTTTCCGTTTGGGGCAGTTGCCATGCGGCGACGCAACCCGACGCATGTCGCAATCGGATGCGCGATCACCGCTGTAGTCATCACGATTGTGCGTCACGTTTTCGAATTCGAATCCGATATTGCTCGACTGGCCGCAACCTTCCCCTTGGGTGTCGCGCTTGCCGCAGTAAAATCCCAGAAGCAAAACACAACGACACCGATGACGAAGCACTCGATTCTTGGCTTGCTCACCAAACCCTGGTTAGTTCCAATTCAGGGCCTCGCCTTATTCAGCGTTGCATCTTTCGCCAACAAAGGCGTGTTGGTGTTCATCGTGCGGGATTGCTTGTTCATTCTGTTCACCGCTTGGATGATTGTGACCTTGGCATCGGCAACTACATCGGGTGTAGTTCACCGATTCCTCGGATCGAAACCTCTGTTGTACTTGGGAGCCTCGTCGTACGCGTTGTATATGGTGCACGCCCCTGTCCTCGTGTTATTTCAGCGAATTTCCCCGTCATTGAATCTCGCAACAGCCTCTACCCCGGTTCGTGGCTTGGCCATCGTTGGTCTACTTGCCTCCGTATTTGTCGCCGCTCATATCGGCCATCGATTCATTGAAGAACCATCACGACTGTTGCTCACCAAGGGGCGATCCAGCCGACGAAACCGACCGGCCCCGCAGATATCGCCGCGCACCGACACGCTCACCGAGGGGCCGGGTGAACAGTGACAACCAGACAACACCGATCACTGCCATTGTTGCGGCTCGTTCGTCGCCGTACCATCGGAACTCTCACCACGTTCTCCACCAAACCAACACCGCAACCACATCACCAACACACTCACACCTCCGCTGTAAAGGCTGCATCATGAATCTCTCGAAACCCACTGTTCTGTTTGGAACCTTCGCCGGCGCCTTCACGCTTCTTGCAGTGGTCGCTCCTGTCGATGCTGCCAGCAAGCCAACCACCACCACGGCCAAAACCGTGGCCAACCTCGACAAGTGCGCTGCCGGTCAAAACGGCGCGCGGGCGCGCACTGCAGATGGACGAACCTTGACGTGTCGCAACCTGGGCTTCCGGTGGACCGAAGACGCATTCTCAGCGCCGGTAGCCACTCCGGCCGCTACCAAACCAGGATCAAAACCGACAACGCCAACAACCACGATCCCCATTCCGAAGTCACTATCGGGCACCTTTAGTGGCGCACTCGTTGGTGGCGCGATCGAGCGAAAGTGGGAAGGAACCGTGACGTTTGCTGGACCAACGGCGGGCTTCCCCCGTGCCTACGGTTTGAAAACTGCAACCGTCAACTGGACCATCATCAGCAAGATTCCGAACTGTGTCGGTGAGTTGTCTGGCGTAGCCAAGATCGATGCCAGCGGCAGCGGAGCAACTGAGTTGAGCGTCGGCGGCGGTCTCTTCATTTTGAACGCCGACAAAACGTACAACCTTGGCATTCGTGGTGCGCTCACACCGAAGCCAGCGTTCCCATGTCCAGACGGCACTCAAACCATTGATGTCGACGGCAACTGGGAACTTGCAAGCAGCGGACCAACCGCTCTTCCGTTGACCGGCAAAAAGGCCGTGGCTGAACGAGAAGACGGCTCCTACCAATTCAAGTGGGATATCCCCGCAGCGTAAAACCACCACAAACTACGTGTACTGATTATCAGCGGCTCGATCTTCGAGCCGCTGATTGCATTGGAGCGGTAGTCGTCTGGCTACCGCTACCGGCCAACGGCCAACGGCCAACGGCCAATTAGCGAACGATGTCTTTTTGAAACGGCACCGAAGGGTTCGTTGACAACGCCTCAGCTGGTGCAGAAGCAAGCAGCTTGTTGCCATTTCCGCTGACCGGTAACTGTTGACCGGTGCAGGCGGCGGTGCAGACAAACGAGTTGGAAATCAGCTCATTGCCCGCTGCGAAATCTTCGACTCCGCCAACCAACGCACCGGTAGAAGTGCGAACAAAGGTGTTCCCTTTAAATGTGATCCCAGTTGGAAACGGCGTCGAACTATTCACGACGAAATACACCGCATGCGACGGACCGGTGACCACCAACGTGTTGTTGGTGACCACCGACGACTCGAAACGAGCAACGTAGAACGGTTTATCTACCCCGTCAAAGTTGCCGGCACTGTTGCTCACGGTCAGGTTGGTCATTGCCATAATGGGGCCGTAACCGGCGGGACCAGAGACGGTTCGAGCGTAGTTGCCGGTGATGGTATGGCCAGAACCTGAAGCGATAATCGACCCATCGAGCAACACATTTCCGATGACCCGGTTTTTGTTGGCGATACGCAGCGACAGGTCACCAGCTTCAATCAAGTTGTATGCCGAGGTGACTTCGGAACCCTTAATGCCAATCGTGTACGGCGCACCCCGCCAGTTGAGGATCGTATTGAACTGGATACTGGTGTTGGTCGGTTCGTTGGCAAAGTCACCACCAATTTTGATTGCCTCGGTTTCCCAATCACCATCGATGCCATGAGGACCAACGATCATGTTGTGGGAAAAGACCGTACCGACGACACCATGCCCTTGGGCATACGCAGCGTTTTTGATCGACGTGAACGTGTTTTTGTCGATCCGGTTGAAACGTTGCAGCAGGGTAGGATTGGGATCATTCCACTCCTTGTTTCTCCAATCGTGCGGGCTCAGCACAATGGCACAACAACCACCGTTTGCCCCAGAACCCGAACCTTCGAACCAGTTCTCAAACAGCCGGTTGTATGCCCCCTCCATCTCGACGGCAGCGTCACCGGTCTGGCCGAACGCGAACCCTTGCACGGTGACGTGTTGCGACTGGACCGAAATGCATGGCTTACCGCCCAACTGTGTTTGCCCACCGCAGGCAGAAAACACCGCTCCTTTTGCCACACGACTGCGGACCACAATTGGATTGTTCTCACTGCCACGGACCGACTCGGGAATGATGATGCTTCCGGCATAGGACCCGCTTTCCACATCCAATACGTCGCCCGGTTTCAAATCGTTCAGTTTTGCCTGCAGCTCAGTCAAACCCGACGCGGTCAACTTTCGGCCGGTACCGAGTTTCACCGCCGGCACCCGAGCCATGTTGGCAATTGCACCGGCACGAATCGTGGCCGGGTTGGCAGCAACGGTGGTTCCCTGAGGGGCTCGAACGGTGGTGGGGGTCGATTTGCTCGCCGCAGCAGCGCTCGTCGATTTGACCGTGGTCAGCTTGGCGACCTTGGTCGTCGTGTTCTTCGGCTTGGTCTTGGTTGCCTTCGGACCGGAGACTGCCGTCTGATTAAAGACGATCAACGACCCCGCGACGACAACCCCGAACACTGCCAGTGCCTTCAAGCTGTTGCGACTCGATATGGGGCCGGACTGAGTCATGGGAACTCCTTTGCATTTCCGTCAACGCCAGAATCACCGCTCAGTCATGAACGCCTCAACCATGAGTAGCTCGAAATGAGCACTCAGCGCGTTCAACAGTCTACGAGGGTTCAGAGTTTTTGGGAAACCGATTGTTGCGTACGAGTCGTTCATCCTTCGCGGGAACACACCTGTAGGGGGAAACATGTCGGGTAGATCTGTTCGCTGGTACATCGACCGGGTACGGGCGATGGAACCGGCTGAAACCAGGCATCAGGTCGACGAGTTGATTGCTCGCAAACGATGGACTCGCGCCGTCGGTCAAGGTCGAGCACCGAGAGCAACGGTTACCAATGTCACCCCGATTCGTGGTGACTCCACTGCTCGTGGATGGTCGGCTGGTTACAACACTGACGAAGCCGAGCGAATCATGGCGGGCCGGATCACCCAGCTGGGCGTCGAGGTCACCTTGGACCAAAACTGGTTGCGTGACCCGCTCACTGGTGTCACTGCTCCAAACACCCCAGCATTTCAGTTGCCATTGAGTGACAAGTCCCTTATTGGTGATGTACGTCAATTGTGGGAGGTCTCCCGGCTCCAGCACCTCCCTGTGCTGGCCGCTGCGTATGCAGCAACCGGTGACGAACGATATGCAGATCGTTGCGCGCTTGATCTCCGCTCGTGGCTGGAGCAAAACCCCTTCTTGATGGGACCCCACTGGACCTCAGGAATCGAGTTGGGCTTGCGGGTGACATCGTTTGTTTGGACCCGGCGTTTGCTCACTGGATGGTCCGGTGTGGGGGCACTCTTTGAAGACAACCCGATGTTTGTCACCTCACTTGGACAGCATCATTTGTGGCTTGCCAAGTTCACCAGTATCGGATCATCTGCCAACAATCACGCTGTCGCTGAGGCATCGGGCCAGTTCTGCGCGGCCACCGCGTTTCCGTGGTTTGCCGAAAGCGAACACTGGCGCAAAGACTCGGCACGGTTCCTACACGACACAGTTGAGGCACTTACTTTCCCGAGCGGCATCAACAGCGAACTTGCCAGCCACTATCACCTCTTCACACTTGAACTCGTTCTCACTGCGTTACTGGAAGATGCATACTCGGGTGCTCGGGTCCTACATTCCGACTTGGACGACGCAGCCGTCCGAATGTGTGATGCCATGGCTGCCATCATCGACTCAACCGGCACTCTTCCACGCCAGGGCGATTCCGACGACGCGTCCGTCATTGGTTTTGATCGAGTCACAACGACACCGCTACACACGCTCGCTTTTGCCGCAGGAGTTGTCGACCCGTTACCGTGGTGGCCAATACTTCCGAGTGATTCTCGCGGAATGTATGTACACGAAGTTATTCGAATCGCATCACGTTCGTCACGTCCAGCGGAACGACCATCCTTCTTTGCAGACGCTGGCACCGTCATCGTTCACAGACAATCAGCTCGAAAGGATCAGCAGCGATGGTTCCGTTTCGATTTCGGACCGCACGGCGGCACCTCGATTGGTGCTCATTCGCACGCTGACGCGCTCTCTATCGAGCTCAGGATTGACGGCATCGATCTCATTGCCGACGCAGGGACGTTTCGCTACAGCGACCCCGCAATGCGGTCGTACTATCGCGGCACCGCAGCACACAGCACTATCCAAATCGATGGCAAAGATCAATCAACGAGTGGGGGGCCATTTCTCTGGACAACCGCAGCAACAACCAACTTGATTGAACATCGTGAAGAACCCGACGGAACAATCATCGTCAGCGCAGCTCACACCGGCTACGCCGACATCACCCACCAGCGTCACATTCGCGCCAATAGCGACCTGTCCCAACTAACCATCACCGATGAGCTCATCGGCACTGAAGGACGATTGGTCACATCACGGTTTCTTCTCGGGCCGGAAATCGAGGTTGACCTGACCGACCGCACTGCGGTGCTTCGATCATCAGGAACCGTGATTGCCACGATGGTTCTTGCCGACTCGCTGACTTGGACGGTTGAGACAGGCACCGAAGGCGGCACCGAAGGCTGGTACTCACCCAGTTACGGGCGGCAAGTACCAACGCGTGTACTGCGGGGCAACGGCGTCACCCCGTTGGCCACCACTATCACTACCATCACACTTCACGACTGAGATGGGCTGCCAAACGTAACGAGAGCGCGACGATCGTATACGTCGGATTTGCCCAACCCCCCGTTGGGAACACAGATGATCCGTTCACATACAAATTTTGAATACCATGCACCTGGCAATTCGCATCCACCACACCCTTGTCTGGATCAGGGTGCATGCGAGTAGCACCCAAGATATGAGCAGCACCAGGCACTGCGTGTTCCAAACTTCGATTTAATACCTCACCCAAACCAAGGCGCTCGATCTCGCCATCAACAATTGACTTTGCCCGCAAGGTTGAGCTGACATCAGCATCGGTCCACTTCCATACGATGTGTGCTTGCGGCAAGCCGAATCCATCTGATACTCCCGAGAGTTGGACGCGGTTTTGTGCACTTGGACCCTGCTCGATAATCCGGGTCAGATTGTGAAATGCAAAGTTGTTCTGGCCGGTCCCCGATGCCGCCCATCCCGAACGATTGATGAGGTTCCCCGACGTTCGGTCACCCAGTTTGCCTTTGCTCAACCAATACGCAACGGTGCCTGGCGCTGTCGCCAATCGACGCATTGCCTCGACCTTTGCCGCCGCGCCGGTTCGACCAGGCGGAGACGGCGGCGGCACACCTCGACCAGCAAGAAACCGCAGAGCATTGGCGCCCTCCGCTGGTTCCCACTTGCGCGGACGAGGAAACACCCACGTCGACATACCGAGTAGATCTTGAGAAGCGACTATCTCGGGACGGACCGAAAGATACGCGATTCGAACCGACTCGTGTTGGTCAGACATGTCCAACACCGGGGGAAACACCGCCCGGTCACGGTCAGCGGGGGCAGCGCGCACGAAGTCGCTCGAGTCCATCGGATGCTCCATGAGGAACTTCCCCAACGGACCCGTCTCTGCCAGGCCAGTGCCTCGGACACGCTCAGCCAGCAACAACTGGCGAGGGTTTTCGAAACCGCCTCCAGCGAGCACCACTTCGGAGGCGGAGATGGTGCAACGAACCCCGCTCAGCGATCCAACAACGATCGACGAAACCCTCGGATTTGGGCCGTTGTCGAGGTTGATCTTGACGAGCGTTGCGCCGGTCAACACCGTGATGTTGTCTGCCGCGACTGTCTCGCCTTTCATGCGTTCCAGAAACATCCGAACTGGAGCAACCTGCGCATACCGGGTAGTGATGAGATCGGTCTGCAAACCATCGGTGGTGGAAAGCTGGCTGAACGGAACCATTTCCAAGAGTTGCGAGGCCTTGTCGTACCAGGGTTGCAACGCCGCTTTGGCGAACGGCCAACCGACATTCCCCGTGGCAGGGCGAGCCTCAAAATCGACGTCGTCAAGCTCCACCATACGCACGCCAGCTTCGCCATTAGGCCGCCATAAGTTCCAGGCGTTGGCGTTGCCGCCGAGTTGTCGAATTCGGTTACCTTCGCTTGGAGCAGGAGAAAACGCATGCTCGTTGGTACCAACGCTCAGCGACCTAGTGGCTTCATCAGCTGGGTCGTCGTTGCCGGTTTCAACCAACACCACTCGTTTCCCGCTCGTCCGCAACGCATGCGCCAATGACAGACCCGCTGGGCCCGATCCAACAATGGCAATGTCCGCCACAATCGATTCGGGTGTCTGCCCTAATGACAAGACCGATGTCTTCATAACAATCCATTCTTCACGGAACGAGCGAACGGCGCCTGATCACTCCGAGTGAAACCGGGTCTTGCGACGAATAAATGGTTGTTCAACAAACTTCTCACTCAACAACGCAAGCACCACCATGGCGATGATCGTCGGCACGACCCGAGCCGCGCCGGTTAATGCAAGTCGACGAGATCCGAACAAGAAGATGGCCACCGAATGCCACAGATACAACCCGTAGGACAGGCGACCAACACGAACGAGTGGCGGCCACGACAATGCCCGTATCAACAGGTGTTCAGCACTCCCATCGCCTCGGCGCCCAAATGCAACGATCGGGGCAATGATGGCGAAGCACCACACCACGGTGAACGAGAAGCCACGGTAGTTGTGCAGCCATTCTGGTGAGATGGCAGGAAACGCCCACGATGCCAACAGAACGCCCATCAGTAGAGCCGAAATCCACATCGTGTGTCTCCAACTGCGGTTCATAGTGGTGGCATGCGCTGCTGGTCGACGGGCTAGCACGTAAGCCAGACAAGCCCCAATCAACAGACCATCCATTCGGGTGTCGAGCCCGTTATCAAGACGAGCTTTCGTTGCCCCATTCTCTGCCAACACGATTCGCCAAACCGACGTCAGGACAACCAAACCGCCGACGATCCACACGGTGTGACGAATCTTCTTACGCAAGAAGAACGCCACCAGCGGCGGCCAGAAAAAGTAGAACTGCTCTTCAACAGCGAGGCTCCACAGATACCCCGTCGGCCCCAGCGTGTGCGTCGAGAGGGCTCGAACCCAATTGGATATATACGTGGCTCCTGCCAAAACGCCGAGATAGTGCTCCCCCCGTGCTTCAGGCCGAGCTAACACGCCAAGCACCGCCCAAGCACCAACACATGCATACAAAGCTGGTAACAATCGCAGCGCACGTCGAGCGTAGAAATGGCGAAAATTGATGGTGCCTTTGCGTTGATGTTCAGCCAGGAGAAGTGCGGTAATGAGGTAGCCGCTCAGGATGAAAAATAGCTCGACTCCGACGTACCCATTTCCGAATCGTTCGTTGCTGACATGGGCCACAATCACGCCAATGACGGCGATCGCGCGGATACCATCCAGTTCAGGTCGATAGCTGAACTTGGCCGATCGAACGACTGGGGTGGACCCTTGTTGGCTGAGAGTCGCCGGTGTAAGGTTTGAAGTAATCACGCAGGGCAA
This sequence comes from Acidimicrobiia bacterium, assembly GCA_031376865.1. Taxonomy (GTDB): domain Bacteria; phylum Actinomycetota; class Acidimicrobiia; order Acidimicrobiales; family JANYDT01; genus JANNBN01. The sequence goes on from JANMEI010000377.1 coordinate 11,636, forward strand.
AGCGTAGACGTCGAGACCGGAACCGGCAACAGTGCGATGCACCAAAACCAACAAGTCTTTGGCACACATAGCCAGCACTCAGCACCCATACAAACTAAGAAATATCCAGTGATTCCTTCAGCATCTACACAACGATTAGCCATGATCTCTTTCGCTCAAGCGCGCGTAGCTTTTTTCTCATTGGTCTTCCCTCATTTTGCGGATGTTTCCTGATGGTCACGCAACGACGAATTTGCTACGTCACTACCCGGTACCCCGCCATCTCCCACACATTCATCCAACGTGAGATTGACGAGCTTCGAAAACTCGACATGGAGGTCGTCACCGCCGC
>JANMEI010000467.1:0-7546 GCA_031376865.1 Acidimicrobiia bacterium
GCCGAGTTGGCGCACGATGGGTGCTTACCTTCGAACGAATACTTCGAACGAAATCACCTGGAGTTGTTATGTCAGAGGAAGATGCTTCCGCCGCACCGGCCGCAGTACTCACCGAAGTTCGCGGTCGGGTGTTGGTTATTACGTTGAATCGGCCAGACCAAATGAATGCGATCAACACCGCCCTGGCGCAGGGTTTGTTGGCCGCTGTTGAGCAGCTAGATACAGACCCGAACCTCACTGTTGGCGTACTCACCGGGGCCGGTCGGGGGTTCTGTGCCGGTATGGACCTGAAGGCGTTTGCCACCGAAGGTCCCCCGATCGGCATGGATCAGTTCATCCGTTCCGGGTCACAAAAGCCCTTGATCGCGGCAATTGAAGGCTTTGCACTGGCCGGAGGTTTGGAATTGGCCTTGGCCTGTGACCTACTGGTTGCGGCTGCAGGCGTAAAGATCGGCATCCCCGAAGTTGGCGTTGGCTTGTTTGCTGCTGGTGGAGGACTGCTTCGTTTGCCACGAGTACTTCCCTACGGTGTCGCCATGGAATTGGCGTTGACGGCTGATCCGATCACCGCCGAGCAAGCGCTGGCCTACGGGTTAGTGGCTCGGGTGTCTGAGAAAGGCGGCGCACTCGATGCGGCAATCACCTTGGCTGAACGAATTGCCAAAAATGCTCCCCTTGGTTTGGCTGCGTCTAAGCAACTGGTGCGGTCCAGCTTGGATCAAACCGAGGCAGAGTTTTGGGAGTATCAAAAGTCGTTCGTTGGGAAGGTGTTTACTTCACAAGATGCAAAGGAAGGACCGGCTGCATTTGCGCAAAAGCGACAGCCAAACTGGAGCGGTAGCTAGTTGCTCATTGCGGTTGCTGTGGCTATTGCTGCGGGGGTGCCGGATGGTTTCGATGACTTCCACATGAAGCCGTCGAATAAGAAGTGCGATCCACCAACGGTCATGTAAAGCAACAGGTACACGCTGGCGGACATCACGTTGCCCGCCAATACCAACACGGTCCCGCACAAAGCACCGGCGAGTACCAAAAAGACTCGTCGGTGTTTGGTGAAGGAAATGATCCGGTGCAGGGTGGTACCCGGGGCTCCGAACCGTTTTCCTAACGTGGCATCAAGTGCAAAGAAGTACTCAAACGAGTGGGCTGCCACGAGCGCAATCAAACCTGCCGCCGGATCGAAGATGCTGCACACCAACGACAGCGCATATGACGCCAGGTACATGCGCTTCGCTGGTGACGGGGGCCGGGTGGCACGCGCTGCATACAAGTGCCACGCCACGTATGCGCACCACAGGGCAGAAGCAACAAAGATCAGTGGTGCAATAGGCGACACGGTTCGGACCCCGTCAAGAATTTCTTGATTGATTCCGCCGAATCCGAGCGACTCGATTCGGGTCAAGGTATTGGGGATCCACACCACCAACGCAGCGGTCATCAAGAACGGGGCAAAGATCAAACCCTGCTCGATGGGACGTCGGTCTTGTCCGGTCCCACGGCCGTACAGACGGACGATTCCGTACCGCTGCCGCAATGTATGGACAAGATTCCAACCAGCAGCAACGACAGCCATCCACATCAGCCCGGCCTTGGTCAGTGCATAGGACCCGGCCAGCACTGCCGGAATGCCAAGCGAGTACACGAGCCGGTGTTTGGACCGGGTTGGCCGATCAGTGGCCAACAGCAGGGGCGTGATCGCTTGATGAACCAACGAGAACAAAAACACAACACCAGCCCAGATACGCAACGCGTCACCGGTCAAAAAGTGCGCCACCATAAACACTGGAAACCAGGCAAATGCGCTCACAACATCGACCACAGGCGACTGGATCCAACCCCATGATTGGTTCTCAGCAGGTTTCTCCGACGTCCGAGAAGAAGTAGTGCCGACGGTAAGCATCGCTCAACAGTAGTTTGACGTGATGAGTGAACGAATCACCAGAACCATCTTTGCTGAGCGATTTGATCTTCCCGATTGGCGGTTGATCGCCCAGAGCATCGAGGCCCATTTCCAGGCCCCGTCGTTCGCCGACGCAGCCAACTTCATTGGAGAGATTGCTTCAGCCTCTGACGCAGCTAGGCATCACCCCGATGTTGACCTCCGCTATCCGGGTCATGTTCGAGTTCGTATGTTCACGCACGATGTTGGCGGACTATCCGAACTCGATGCGAAGTTGGCACGGATCATCTCCAACATCGCCGCCAGCCGCGCCATTGTTTCTGTGCCGGCAAGGACTCAACGGTTTGACCTTGCGATCGATGCGCTCGAAATCGCGTTGGTGTTGCCATTCTGGAAAGCAATTCTCAACTACGTCGAAGTCTCGGAACCCGGACGTCCGGTGGAGGACCTGGTGGACCCACGGGGATACGGCCCTCCGTTGTGGTTCCAGCAAATGGATGTAGTTCAACAACCCAGCTCGGGCCCATCGGACTCGCTCCGCTCGCCACTCGACCCTACGCGCCCGCAACGTAACCGCATCCATGTCGATGTCCTCATTGCTCACGACGAGGTTGCCGCCCGGGTCGATGCTGCGCTCGCAGCCGGTGGCACCTTGCTGGACGATTCGCATGCTCGGTCGTTTTGGGTGCTCGCTGACCCCGAAGGCAACGAGATCTGCATCTGCACCTGGCAAGACCGCGACTAGTTGGCCAAACTTCGATTGGTCGAATGTCTGAATGTGATTGATGTTTGTCTGATCGCGACTGGGAATGGTGCGGCCCAGGCTGCATGCTGGGCGTCATGAACTCCGCACTTCTTGTCATTGATGTCCAGCAATCATTTCCTCAGCGTGATTACTGGTCCGATGCTGATGTATCCGAATATCTTCTTTCACAAAACTTGCTCATCACCGAGTCGCTGTCTCATGGCATTCCGATTGTGCGCATCTTTCACGAAGAGCCCAACACGGGCAACGCGTTTGACCCTGCGTCGGGATTTGTCCAACCACTTCACGGCTTGGTGCAATTCGAAGCAGCTAGGGAAATTCGCAAGCAACGTCACAGTGCATTGGTTGGAACAGATTTAGCAGGGTGGCTCCGGACAAACAACATCGGTCGAGTCATCGTGAGTGGAATCCGAACAGAGCAGTGTTGCGAGACCACCACTCGGCACGCCTCAGATGAAGGATTCGAGGTTGACTACGTTACCGAGGCAACGCTTACGTTCCCCATGCGTCACGCGGATGGTTCGGTGTTTGAGCCAGCGGACATCAAGCAACGAACCGAGACGGTCTTGCGAGATCGTTTCGCAACGATCGTTACTGTCGACGAAGCGATCAAGCGGGCAAACGGCAGTGTCGGGCCCGTCGACTGATAGAAAAAGTCCATGTCCGAGAACGATTGGCTTGCCGATACTCCCGCTCCGCCGTACACCGCGGTGATCTTCACCAGCCGACGTACCGAGGTCGACGACGCAGGTTATGCGGCGATGGCATCAGAGATGGATGCCCTCGCTACCCAACAGCCAGGTTTCCTCGGCATCGAATCCGCTCGGAGAGTTGACCGAGTCGGGATCACTGTTTCGTACTGGGTCGATGCTGAAGCAGCGCGATCGTGGAAACACGTTGCTGCACATCTGGGCGCCCAACGCTTGGGCCGCGCCAAGTGGTACACGGACTACCAAACGCGCATCGCAACGGTGGAGCACTCCTACGACATGGACTCCTCGACGCTGGCATGAGAGCCAGCAGCCGATCGGGCTCGCGGGCCCGGTCTCGATCACCACAAATTGATGTGTTGTTTGTCGTTGAACCAAACGTCTTGTTGTTGGACATCGCTGGCCCCGCCGAGGCGTTTCGCAGCGCCAACTCGCACCTTCAAAGCGAAGGCCGAGCCGAACGGTTCCGACTACGTTTCGTCAGCGCACAACCTTCACAGACCAGCTCGGTCGGATCGGTTTTCGGGTCGTTAGAACCACTTCCGCGACTCGATCCTTGGCGGCATGCCTGGGTGGTTCTAGTTGGCAAACCAACCGCTGAGTACAGCTTGAGCGGCCGATCGCCTTTTGATCCCGAAATTGTTCAGTGGCTCCAGCGTGAGGTCAAACCTCACCTGTGCCTGGCACCCAATTCCCAAAGTGATCCGGTGGATCGCGTTCGAATTGTGACCATCTGTGAAGGTGCGTTAGTTGCTGCCCGTGCGGGCCTATTGGACCGTCCATGTTGCACAACCCATCACGAAGTACTCGCTGCGCTGCGAACATCGGCACCAAGCGCCCGGGTCGTGGACAATCGCGTGTTCGTGATTGATGGTCCGGTGGCGTCGTGTGCTGGCGCTGCCGCTGGACTTGATCTTGCGTTAGCTCTGGTTGCAAGCGAATGCGGCGAATCAATCGCGTCGAAGGTTGCAGTCGCATTGAATGTATACGTACGACGCGGACCAAACGACCCAGAATTGTCCCCGACCCTTCGCTATCGAAACCACCTCAGCGCCGTCGTTCATCGGGTCCAAGATGCGATATCGACCGACCCGCATCGGCAATGGTCAGCCACCGAACTTGCTGCTGTTGCATCGACCAGTGTTCGTCATCTTGACCGGCTCTTTGTCGAACACGTTGGGGTGCTGCCCCGAATGTTCTTGCAGTCGGTTCGTTTGGAACGAGCCCGCCTGTTCCTTGCGCAGGGTGCAACCGTTACAGAGGCGGCCGTCGCTGGAGGCTTCACTTCGGACCAACAATTGCGCCGAGCGTGGCACCGCACGTTCGGCCATCCACCTACGCAACAGTGAAGTCAGATCCAATCGCAGGCGCTGCCCGAAAACCGGGCAATGCAGTGAGCTGGTCGGCAAGTTGCACATCGACGCGTTCCGCAACCCGAGCTACGAGCCCCGCAGCGGCTTTGGGTTCATCGTGCGTGTCAAGCACCAACTCGGGCCGAACCTGATCCACCAACCGTTGGGCTGCTTCGAGGCCCGGCAGCACCAGCCCTCCAAGCCAAGGAGGTAGCCGGTAGGTCGATGTGCACGTCATCAGCACTTTGACGTGTTTCGCAGCGATCATCCGCCAATCGTCGTCGCTGAGCTGAATCCCATGAGGTGCGTAGAGGACCACTTCATTCTCCTGGTTTTCAATGAGCAACGCATTGAACAAGGGTGGCAGGCGTTTTGTGGGCCGAAGGAGCTGTAAGTGAAGATCACCGACCGATACGCCCGCTGTTGTAAGCACACCTAAGGTATTACGCGAGTTACGTTTTAATTTTCGTCTGGCTGCTTGCACGCAGATCATCGGCAACGGCCCATGCTCCGTTTCGAGGTCCGCGATCGTGGGGAGGTGAAGGTGATCGGAGTACCGCTGCGTCAGCACTATCGCATCGGGACGCTGGACAGCGCCAGCACCCACCACCGGCTGCACATGTTGTTGTTCACTGAACCATCGAAACCCGTCAACTTGTGGCCCATTTAGCCATGGGTCGATCACTAACGAAGTGCCTCCCCAGGACAACCACCAGCTGGTGTCACCATTCAAACGCCGAAGCACCACGCTCATCGAATCACCTTCGATATTGTAGGTGCCGTTGGCCTCAGATGTCAGGTGCGAGAAACACCCAAGCTTTCGCGCAATACTAAGAACATGTCTGACGAGCTGCCTACACCGGAATCTGGATCTTTTGGAGCGCCTGCATCACCTCCGAACTTTCCACCCTTAGGTAGCGCCCCCACGCCGCCAGCACCGCCAGCACCGCCAGCACCGCCAGCACCGCCAGCACCGCCAGCACCGCCAGCACCGCCAGCACCGAACTATGGCCAGCCACCTCAGCAGGCCGATTACCAACAACCGGTGCCTCAGCCGGGCTACCCCCAACAACAGGGCTACCCGCAACCGGGCTACCCACAACAACCGGGCTACCCCCAACAGCAGGGCTACCCCCAACAGCAGTACGGACAGCAGGGATATTCTGGTCAGCCGCAAGGATACGGCCAACCCAACTACGCCATTCCGCAAGAACATCCGCAAGGAACAACCATTTTGGTGTTGGGTATCTTGAGTTTGGTGGTGTGCAGCATCATGGGGCCGTTTGCCTGGAACATGGGCAACAAGGCAATCAAGGAAATGGACGCTCAGCCCGGGGTGGTTTTTTCTAACCGAGGCAGTGTCAATGGTGGCCGCATCTGCGGAATCATCGCAACGGTGTTGTTAGGCCTTGCTGTGGCTGGGTTCGTCATTTTGTTCGTCATTGGCATTGCCGCTGGCACTACTTGATTCTGATTCCGCGAGGATCAACCGGCAGACAGTCCACCGTCGATGACAAGCGACGTGCCGGTAATCCAGCCGGCATCGCTGCTTGCTAAGTACGCGTACGCTCCGGCTATTTCATCAGCGGTGCCGAATCTTCCGAGCAGATGTCGTTCGCGGATGTCGTTGAGTGCATCCGCAGGCACGTCGTCGTGGAAACTGGTCACAAAGGTTCCGGGGCTGACGCAGTTCACCCGGATTCCCTCGCTGGCATATTCAGCGGCGGCAAGTTTCGTCAGTTGAATCACGGCCGCTTTTGATGCTCCGTAAGGGCTGGAATGCGTCCAAGTCGTGAAGCCTCCAACACTTGCCGTGTTAATGATGGCTCCGCCGCCAGCACCCCTCATCTGGGTGATCGACGCCTTCAAGCAGTTGAAGACTCCGAACAGGTTGATGTCAAGAACTCGTCGAAAATCTTCTGGTCTGACGTGGTGAATGCGCGCACTGGGCGCAACGATCCCAGCGTTGTTGATGGCGATATCGATCCCACCGAATCGTTTGGCTAGATCCGCATAACGATCCATCACAGCATCGTGATCTGTGACATCAAGGGCAACCCCGACCGCTTCGATTCCTTTTGCCTTGAGCGACTCTGCTGCGGCGCTGACCGCGCCCGCACCAAGGTCAACCAAGGCGACTGCCCTCACTCCGTCGGCAACAAATCGCTTCACGATGGCACTTCCGAGCACGCCAAGCGCGCCGGTGATGACCAGCGATTTTCCGGTTAGATCTGTTGACATACGAAACTCCTCAGTGAATTCAACACGCTGCAAGCATCATCGCGAGCGCACCGAGCGCCCGCTTCCTGGTGGACCCGCAAACGCCTGAGCAATGTGCAGCCACTCGTCCGCAATCGCACCGCTCCCGATGAGGTCGGTGTTGGCTAGGTTGATCCGTTGGGTGACCAGCAGCGCAAGATCCCACGCGCTTCCCGACACCACATTGGTGGCGTCCGGTTTGCCCATTTCCCAAACCTCGCCGCCCGGCGAGGTGACCGACAAACGAACCGGCTCGGAGGGGATGACGAGGCTGTTGGCCGTGAAGCTGTTGGGAATTGCTTGGAGCCCAAGAAAGACCACATGGCGAATACGATCCGTTGGTTCGGGTGTCACTCCGACTGCTTCACAGATGTCATATCCGTGCGCCCACGTTTCCATAAACCGGGCGCTGAGTTTTGACATCACGCTCATGTCGGGCCCGTACCACGGCATCCTGGTTTAGGAATCGATACACTCGGACGAGCTCAATAACAACTGGCGTGCGATTCTGTACCACTGCAGCAGATCCGAGGACGACCTATCAGCGTTGACAACAATC
>JANMEI010000542.1:0-5139 GCA_031376865.1 Acidimicrobiia bacterium
GTTCAGATTGTTCTGGTTGAGGTCGGTACGTCGTGAGATCGACAACATTGTCGGGCAGCGATCCGCCGCCGCCTGAACTAGTTGCATTGAGCGCGGACCCCGTCGGATTTGCCTCGAAAGTGCCTGAATCTGCGGAAGACATCCCAAATTCGGGTTGACGATCTGGGGAAACCTCGACGGCGGGAGCGTGACTGACGTCCAACACCACCTCCATGGGCTTGCCGCTTGATTCGCTCAGAACCGATCGCAACAACCCGAGGAACCGCTCCTCGATTTTTTCTTTGACGACGGCGTCGGGCACACCGAGCACGATTCGCTGTTCAGACCGCGAGAGTTGTGTGACACCAGCGAAATACATGTTCCAGATTGCTTCAGAGACCTGCAGGCGCAGCTGCGCCCCGGCGGTCCCCCATAGATCTGCTGTCTGCTGGTTATCCACAACGATGCCTCGGTCTTACACAGGGCGATCCACAGATGTGGATAACCCAAAGTTCTTCCCAATTGCTTGGCCGCCACATGCCTGGGCGGGGAAGAACCACAGCAGATGGAAAAGTGAAGTTAGCACCCAGCCAGACAAACGTCTTGTGGTCTGATGATCCCGATCGGTCATGTGTTCGCGCGCCCTGACCGAGGGAGTACGATGGTTCGGTTCGTCTCCGAACACCGCTTAGACCCGGAAGTCCAGCTATGAAGCGCACTTTTCAGCCAAATACCCGACGCCGAGCCAAGAAACACGGTTTTCGTGCTCGCATGGCTACCCCAGCCGGTCGTGCCGTCTTGAAGGCCCGTCGCCTCAAGGGCCGCGCCCGTCTGTCTGCCTGAGTTTTCCCAGTCGTCATGTCTGCCGTATTCGCATCGATTTGGTCGTTGCGAGGTAGCCGTGCGTTTGCCGACGCACGAGTTGGGTCACGTCCGTGTCGTCACGGACGACTGGTGATTCAACACACCCGTTCGGAGCTGACTACCCCGGTGACACTCGGTTTGATTGTTGGTCGTCCAGTCGGAAACGCGGTCCAACGGAATCGGGTTCGTCGGCAACTCAAAGCGTTGATTCGTGAAGCTGCCCCCGATTTAGGGGGAATGACGGTCGTGATTCGGGCACTTCCGGGGTCTTACGAACAATCGTTCGACCAGTTGCGATCTTCGTTGTCCCGATGCTTGCCGGTGAGTTCTGTCCGACATGCCAAATCGTGAGCCGGATCGTGAGGCTGAGCGACCGCAACCGTTCGGCGGCCTTCGAAAGACCCGTTCCCCGTTGGCCATCGTGTTATTGGGCGGGATCACCGGCTACCGCTGGATATTCTCCGGTCGCCCATCGCCGTGTCGGTTCGATCCAACCTGTTCGCAATATGGCCTCGACGCCATTCGCGACCACGGCGCAGTTCGCGGAGGGTGGCTCACCCTCAAACGCCTCGGTCGATGCCGACCAGGCGGAGGGCTTGGGTTCGACCCGGTCCCTTCCCCAGCCGTTCGTCAGAAACCTCGCGCTTAGGCGCGTCTCCATGTTGGTCAGGTACTAGCAACCATGTTCGAAATCATTGCTCAAGTCATCGCATTCCTTTTCGACCTTACGAAAAGCTACGGCATGGCCATCATTTTGCTGACCGTGCTCATGCGGGTGTTGTTGCTGCCGCTGACCCTCAAGCAGACCCGTTCGATGCAGGGCATGTCGAAACTGCAGCCCGAAATGAAGAAGCTGCAAGAGCAGTACGGCGACGATCGAGAAAAGCTCAATCAAGAGGTCATGAAGCTCTACAAAGAGCACAAGGTGAGCCCCGCTGGTTGTGGTCTTCCAGTCTTGTTGCAAGCCCCGATTTTGATCGGGTTGTACCGAGTGGTGAACGGTCTCACCCGAAACGTCGAACTTTCTGGCCTGATGATTCGAGTGGCGAAACCCAACTATCTCGATCGCAATACCGATCTCTATCGCAGTTTGGTCAACAGCGGCGGCGCAATGCGATCGTTCGGTATCGACCTTGCGCAGTCTGCTCAGGGTGTGAGCGGATCTGCCTTGACACGACTTCCGTACATCTTGATGGTGGTGCTTATTGGTGTGACGGGCTACATCCAACAGGTGATCACCAACAAACAGCAGGGTCCGCCGACGACAGCTCAAGCTGCTCAGATGCAAAAGACGATGAAGTTTTTGCCGATCTTCTTTGCCTTCATCTCGTTCAATATTCAGGCTGCCGTGGTGCTGTATTGGATCGTCGGCAACGTTTGGATGATCGTCCAGGGCCAAATTCTCCGCAAACTCAATCCCGTCGAAGCGGTCCCCGCAGTCGGTTCCTCGACGATCACGTCAACATCGACGGTGAAGACCGATACGAAAGTCCCGGCCAACAAAACGGGAAACGGCAAGGGTGACGCAGCCCTACCGAAGGCGATCGCGAAGTCGGGTCCGAAACCCGCAGCGAAGCCGACTAAACCAGGCACGTCACCGACGAAGAAACCGTCATCACTTCCACCCGTCACGGCGGGAAAGCAGTCGGCTATCGCGGCAGCAAAACAAGCTGCTCGTGAAGGTCGCTCTCGCGGCAATTCCCCGAAGTAATGACGTCACCCCATCACCGCCCATACGCAGCACAGTAAGCACAGAGGAACGACCATGGAATGGGTTGAATTCACCGCCAAATCAATTGACGAAGCAACCGAGGCTGCTGCCCAGCAGCTTGGCCTTGAGGTCACCGCACTCGATATCGAGGTGATCGACGAGCCCGTTGTTGGTCTTTTCGGGCGCACTCGAGGAGATGCTCGGATCCGTGCACGAGCTGCCGGAAAAAAGGCAGGCAAGGTCACGAAGAAGACCTCGAAGTCGGTTGCTGTCTCAGCTGCTCCAGAGGGATCGGCTTCAGCCCGTTCCACTGCTGCGCGACCGAAGGCTAGCCAATCCGCTCTTGCAGTAGCTGCTGCGGTTGCCACCGCTCCCGCTCCTCGTGCCAGCCGGCCACCACGCGAGAATCCTTCACGGGGAGGCGGCACCAGTCGGCCACCTCGCCCACCGCGGGTAAACGATGAACCAATCGATGTTGACGCCGTTGTCAGTAGTTCCACCAAGTTCTTGAAGGGTCTGCTCAAGGCTGCCGATCTTGATGGCAAGCTGTCGCACCGAGTGGTCGACGAACAAACGGTCGAAATTGCCATCGCCGGTGATGGACTTGGCATGTTTATCGGTCCGAAGGGGCAAACCTTGCTGGCCGTGCAGGAATTGCTGCGAACTTTCGTGCACCACGACACGGGAGGCCGATCAGGCCGTTTGATGCTTGATGTGGCGTCGTATCGCGAGAAGCGCCGGATTGCGCTTGTCGCGTTTACCAAGCAGGTTGCCGAGTCAGTGATTGAAACAGGCGAACGACGAGTGCTTGAGCCGATGTCGGCAGTCGACCGTAAGGTCATTCACGATACGGCTGGCGAACTTTCGGGTGTTTCGAGCATTTCTGAGGGTGAAGACCCATACCGTTACGTCGTGTTGTTGCCCGAATGACCCTGAAGTTGTTGGTGTGAACCAAGCTGTTCGGGAGGCCTTGTTGGCCTCCCAAGGGTTTGGGTTCCTAGGTCCGGGCCCGATTGAGACCGCCTTCGAGCACGCACTCGGCTTCATCGAGGTTGCACAAGGTATCGATTCGTTGGTTGCGACAGGAACGTGGATGGACTTGGGTTCGGGCGGTGGAGTCCCGGGTTTGGTGTGCGTGGACGCACTGCCGGCGAGTCGCTGGGTGTTGCTGGACGGTCAGACAAAACGGGTGACCTTTCTTCGTCATATCGTGGACCTGTGGGGTTGTCAGGATCGGGTCCTGACCATCTTGGGACGGGCTGAGTTGGTTTGCCACGATTCACATACGCCGACCGTCGACGTGGTGGTTGCTCGCGGTTTCGGGCCTCCGTCCACCACCGCTGAGTGTGCGAGCGGTTTCCTTGCCCTGAACGGTCTGCTTGTTGTCTCGGAGCCACCAGAGTCAGATGGTGAACGGTGGGCTGGTTTGGCAGATTCCGGGCTAGGGATGACTTTTGAAGGTGTAGTTCGTGCTCGAGGCTTTGGCTATGCAGTGATCCGCCAGGCGGAGCAGCCCAACTCGCTCTACCCCCGGTCGTCCACCGCACTCAAAAAGCGACCACTCTTTTCGTAATCGAGACCACGAATGTTTCACGTGAAACATTCGAACTGGTCCTGCTTTGCTGTACATCGTGAATCATCGACAAGATGAGCAATTTCTGCTGTGATGTCGAACGATTGCTGCGTTCAAACCGGAGGTGCGCGGCGTCAGCACGCCTGAGAATCGGCGCCGATTGTTTCACGTGAAACAATCGCGCATCACTATCGGCACTGTTTCGGTTGCGGCTCTTCTGCTAATTCAGTGGGTGGATCGGTGCTTGGACTGCTCGATTCAACCAGGGATGTGGGACATCAACCGGTTCCGGGTAACCGACTAGGTCCCAGGATTATCCGTCCAACTGGCGCCAGCGGCCGCCCGCTTGACGACCCCGTGTCCTCTCGACACTCCTGGACATCGAGACCCCCGGGTTGGTTCGACGGTGGCTGAACAGACCCATCCACTTCGGGCGCATTGAGCAGAGGCCAAGTCGAGGGTTGTGCTGACACCGCCGTGCATCTCGGAGCAAAACCAGGCGACGTTGTTGCCGATGCATTCAACGAACTGCACGCACGCATGTCGCAACTGAGACTCGGGGGCCTTTTGAGAGTTTGTCTGGTACAGCGGCGGCTTGACCCGTGTATCCCCCGCCGCATCAATCGTGGGATGAGGTTGCGCTGTTCGATGTTTCACGTGAAACATCTCAGCACCGGCTTCTTCAGGATCCGAAGACTCTCGCTCGGTGATTGCCAATTGTTTCACGTGAAACAATCAGTCGGACTGAACCAAGCATTTGCTGCCGACGGCGCGATGTTTCACGTGAAACATTGCGTCAATCGAAGACAATTGGATGGAAATGTCCGCCTTGGTCATCGCGACGTGAAACAATGCTGCATACCACTCCACCGCAAAGGATTGATGTGAGTAGCTCCGATGTAACGACCGACTTACCGTCGGGCTCCGGAGGTGACGTCGTGGGTTCAGTTGAACCACCTACCGAAGCACCGGAACCAACAACCTCTGATACCGCTCTAGAGAGCGACTTGGT